>JBCDDI010000083.1:0-10194 GCA_039180365.1 Pseudomonadota bacterium | reverse complement strand
GGAAGGTGGAACGGCGACGGTCCTGACCACAGGGATGGCTTACGACAGCCAGCCGCGCTTCGCCCCGGACGGTGAGCGGGTGGTGTTCGTTTCCGATCGGGATGGCAGCGAAAATCTCTGGACCATTGCCATCGATGGCAGCGATGCCCGGCAGCTCACCCGGGAGAACACGAAGGTTGAGTTCGCCTCGCCGGCTTTCTCCCACGACGGCAGCCATGTGATCGTCTCGAGAACAACCTGGAGCCTCGGTACCTTCGAACTCTGGGCCTATCACGTGGACGGTGGCAAAGGGGTGCAGATCACGCAAGCCAACTTCAACGGTAACGCCGACCGTTCGAACCGCTTGAACTCCCTGGGCGCCGTGTACGGCCCTGACGGTCGCTATCTCTACTTCGCCCGCAAGGCCGGTGGCTTCGCCTACAACCTGCGCATTCCCCAATGGCAGATCGTGCGAAGGGATCTGCGAACCGGAGAAGAAGACTACCTCACGCAAGCTCAGGGCAGCGCCTTCCGTCCGGTGCTGTCGCCGGACGGGCACCAGCTTGTTTACGCCACACGGCACGAGCAGCAGACGGGTCTCAGAATTCGCGATCTCCGCAGCGGTGAAGACAAGTGGCTCGTTTATCCCGTTGAACACGACGAGCAGGAGAGCCGCTTCACCCGCGATCTGCTGCCGGGTTATGCCTTCTCGCCTGACGGTGCAGCGCTCTACTTCCCCCGCGACGGCGGCATTCAGCGTTTGACCCTCGCAACAGGAGAGATTGCGGCGATCCCCTTTACCGTGCCGGTGCAGCAGGGTCTCGGCCCGCGCCTCTACTTTCCTTACCGCCTGGGTCTTGGGCCGGTGAAAGCGCGCATGCTGATGGGCCCGGCGCTTTCGCCGGACGGGAAGCACCTCGCGTTTTCCAGCTTTATGCAGCTGCACGTCTATGACCTCGAGACCGGAGAAGTACGGGTTCTGACCCCGGAGGCGACGGCCCTTGAAGGGGGGAAGGGGTTCCATCCGAGCTGGTCTCCCGATGGGCGGGAACTCGCCTATGTCAGCTGGTCGAGTCGAGGTGGCCATGTCTGGCGCATCCGCGCGAACGGACGCGGTCAGCCGCGGCAGGTGTCTACGGTGGCCGGCTACTATTCAGATCCCGCCTGGTCGCCGGACGGCGAACGTATCCTGGCGCTCCGGGCGTCGAGCTACGATCGGCTCTATCGGGAATTCGACTTTGGCGCACCCATTGGTTCCGATCTCGTCTGGTTCCCCCGACAGGGGGGTGGGGCAACGCTCATCGTGCCGAGCCGCGGTCATCAGACGCCGCACTTCGGGCCGGAGACGGATCGTATCTATCTCTATCAGACGGCGACGGGGCTGACGTCGCTGCGCTACGACGGCACGGATCGACGCGCTCACCTGGCGGTAAAGGGGGCGGGTATCTATTTTGCGGAAGAGGAGGTTTCGGCGAGTGATGTGCGTCTTTCTCCCGATGGCACCCATGCGCTGGTGCTCCATGCCAACCAGCTCTACCTGGTCCGGCTGCTGAATCCGAATCTCAGTAACCTGCAGCTCAGCCTCAGCAGCGCTAATCTTCCGCTCAAACGTCTAACGGACGTTGGTGCGGATTTCTTCGGCTGGGCGAAGGGCGGTGAGCAGATCTTCTGGACTGTTGGCAATCAGCTCTACCGGCGTTCGCTGGCGTCCGTATCGTTTGGGGACAAGGGCAATGGGCGAAGGGCAGCGTCAGAGGTGGAGGCCGATGGCGGCGTCGGTGAGCAGGACGAACCCGATGGCGCGCCGGGGAACGGCGAGCCTGAGATTGCTGAAGCCCATGAGGCCGTTGAGAGCTACTCGGTGGATGTGTATCGGCCGCGGCATCATCCGAGCGGAACGCTGGTGCTGGCAGGTGGCACGGTGCTGACCATGGAGGAGGGGGCGGAGCCGCTGGCCGATGCTGTGGTTGTCATCGTCGACGATCGGATCAGCGCCGTAGGTCCTGCAGATGTCGTAAGCATTCCTGAAGGAGCCCAAGTGATCGATGTGAGCGGTCGCTTTCTGCTGCCGGGCTTCGTCGATACCCACGCGCACTTTCGTCCTTTGCGGCGCATTCTCGATGATCAGAACTGGGCCTTCCTCGCGAATCTCGCCTACGGCGTTACCACCGGGCTCGACGTCCAGCCGTCCACCACGGACATCATCGCTTATGAGGATCTCATTGATGCGGGCCTGATGATTGGTCCGCGGGCGCTGTCGACGGGGCCCGGAATTTTCTCCAATAACGAATTCCGATCTCTGGAGCACACGGAGGCCGTGCTGCGCCGCTATAAGGACCACTATGGCGTGCGTAATCTGAAGGCCTACCTCGCCGGTGATCGCAAGCAGCGCCAGTACATTGTCGAGGCCGCACGGCGGCTGAAGCTCATGCCCACGACAGAGGGCGGCCTCGATATGAAGCTCAACATGACGCACGTCATCGACGGCTTCTCCGGTAACGAACACAACTTTCCGGTACTCACGCTCTATGAGGATACGGTGCAGCTGGTCGCGCGTTCAGAAATCGCCTACACGCCGACGCTGCTCGTGACTTACGGGGGACCCTGGGCGGAGAACTACTTCTATACGCGCGAGTCGCCGCATCGGGATCCGAAGCTCCGTCGCTTCATGCCGGGTAATGCCATCGCCGGGCGAACGCTCAGAACTCAGTGGTTTCTCGAAGAAGAGTTCACTTTCCCGCAGGTTGCCGCTCAGGCGCGCAAGATCATCCGGGCCGGGGGCCGGGTGGGCATCGGTGCCCACGGTCAACTTCAGGGGCTCGGCTATCACTGGGAACTCTGGGCCCTCGCATCCGGGGGGCTGACAAACCTTGAGGCGCTCACGGCAGCGACCCGCCACGGCGCGGAGATGATTGGTGTGGCCGAAGACGTGGGTACGCTCAGCGTCGGCAAGCTGGCCGATGTGCTGGTGCTTACGGCCAACCCGCTGGAGAACATCCGCAACAGCAATAGCCTCGCACTCGTGGTTAAAAACGGCGAGCTCTACGATGCGGCGACGATGGATAAACGTTGGCCGGAGCTCGAGCCGCTTCCGGAGCAGTGGTGGTGGTCTGCGGAGCCCGGCGCTGCCAGCCCCTGAATCTCAGCAGCGCGACTACTCGTCGTCTCCCACCTCGCCGACCTGCTCTTCGATGGCATCGAGGAACAGATCTCTCAAGGAGATCATGCCCAGGGTTTTGCCCTCTTTTACCACCGGCAGGTGGCGGATGTGGTGTTTTTTGGTCAGCGCAATGCAGTGGCGCACCGTATCCTCCGGGGCAACGGTGATTACCTCATTGGTCATGACTTCGGAGACCTTCGTGCGCTTTGAGGCATGGATATCCAGAATGACTTTGCGCATGTAGTCCCGTTCGGAAAGGATGCCGACCAGGTAGTCTTCGATCTGCACGCAGACCGCGCCAACGTTTTTTTCGTTCATGAGTTTGAGTGCATCGAAAACGGATTCGAGCGGACCGATCCAGACGACGTCCTCTGCTTTCCGCTCGAGCAGATCAGAAACAAGATGCATAGAGCCTCCCCAGTACCCTAGGCCACGAAGTAAAGCAGTCTCGGTGCAGACTGCCAACCCCGGCGTGTGAGCGCGTTGAGGCCCTCCTGCAAGGGCTCTTCTTCGCTAGAGGCGATAGATCCGGGTTGCGGTTCCGGCGAACATGGCGTCCTGCTCGCTTGCAGAGAAACGGGCGGCGATCTTCTTCATCGCGTTCCAGTAAACGTGGTAAGAGAGCGACCACTTGTCGACCGGGAAGTTGCTTTCGAACATGCAGCGATCCGGGCCGAAGGCATCAATGGTGTGCAGGTAGTAGTCCTGCTGGGCGGCAACAAGCTCATCGGAGCTGGCAGGCAGCGCCCGCGCGTTCCAACCGAAACCATTGTCCGGCATGGCCAGACCACCGAGCTTGGCGACAACGTTTGGACAGGCGGCAATGGCCGTAATGTCTTCCTTCCAGTGAGCAAAGATTTCCGCCCTTTGATCGGCATATACGCCAACGCCGAGCGGGGTGCCGAAGTGATCGAGCACCATCGTTGTATCCGGTACGGCATTTGCCAGGTCTGCGAAAGCGCTGTTCTGATGATGGTAATGCCAGGTGTCGTAACTCAGGCTCCGAGCGCCAAGTGCTGCAACGCCGCGCCGGAAGTCTGTGCGGCCGTAAAGGCCTTCCGGTGCGCGACCGGGAATCGTCAGGGCTTCGGGATGAGGATCCCTGGCGCCCGCGTGGCGGATGCCGCGAAACAGCCCGGCACCGGCGGCCTCATGGGCGTCGAGGACTTCCTCGAGGTGTTCGTCGTTGGTGAGGTCCGCATGGGCGACGATGGCGGAGATGACGGCTCTACCGCCTTCGCCACTATTCGGATCGCTGGCACTCTGGCTGGCGAGCTCAGCGACAAAGGTGGTCTCGCCGATGGGTTTCAGATGCTCAGGGCCGCTTTCCCGGTATTCAGCGCGGCATTCGACAAAAACGGTTTTCGTGATCCGATGCCCGGAGTTCGTATCGGCCCAGAGATCCTCGAGGAGGTAGTCGAAGCCCGGCCGACGCCAGAGATGGTGATGCGGATCCACGATTTCGCGATCCGGGTCGATGATGGGCTCAAGGACCTGATCTAGCCATTCCTGCGTGCCGGGTTCTGCCATGAGTGTGTGCTGCCTGCTGTTACCTGCGGAAGATGATAGCGCGACAGCGGCTGCTGCGGTGTGGGGTGCTTACTCTTCTGCGGGAGGGGCTGCCGGATTTTCGCTGGCGCGCCGGCTGCGAATACCCAGGGGCCCTGACTCGACGTAATACTCGAGGAGCTGATCATTGCGACGCACGGTGATTGGCACGCTGCCGCTGCTGCTGCTGGCGATGGCCATGATGTCTCTCGAGGAGTAGACGCGTTGATCGTTCATGCTGAGCAGCACATCGCCGGCTTCCAGGCCCACCTGCTGCGCGGCGGACGCCTGCAGCACGTCGGTGACGACAACCCGGTTGGCGCGGCCTGAGGCATAAAGATAGCTGTCGTAGGCGTCCTCGCCATACTCCTCGCGGACGAAATCCCGAGCGCTTGGGATCTCTGCCATGGCCTCCCGGAATTCGCCGGAATTTAAGGTGCCATCGCGCGCCGCTTCGTAGCGGAGTTGAAGCCGCTCGAGCGCAATCTGGTCCACGGCCGCGACGATGCCGGCGGCATCCGTTGGGTTGACGCCGGCCTCCAGCAGACGTTCAAGATTCACGCTGCCACGCCGCTGTTCATCAGCCCTGCCTTCGACGTTTCTTGCCGCAACGTCCGCGTCTGCTGCCTCTTCCTGGCCCTCGCCGGAGAGCGACGCCGCACTTAAGGCGACGGCAGGGAGATCCCGTTCTGCCCGCAGCGCCTTCAGCTCCCGCTCCAGGGCCGCGGTTTTCAGACGTTGCTCGGTGAGGGCGCTTTCCAGGCGTTGGAGCACGTCAAGCAGCGCGGGGTCTGTCTCTCCCGCGGCGCTCAGCTGCGCGAGTTCTCTACTTGGCGCGCCATTGGCCGGTGGTTCCTGAAACGCGCCAACGGGGCGATCCTGCGCCAGCCACCAGAGTCCCCCTGCGGCACTGATGCCCAGGATCACGGCGAGGCCCATTGAAGCTTTGAAGTTCATAAGACTATGAGGGGTGCCTTGCTCTCAAAGTTCCCGCGGATTCCTTGGGTCGCTGGCGGGCTTGGCTGCAGTATCATCCACGGTCCGGTCACTGGGAAGGGGAGAGAGCAGCTATGAGCCAGGACGCACAGGTCGCGCTGGTTACCGGCGTCGGGCCGGGAACGGGTAGAGCCATTGCTGAACGTTACGCCGCTGAAGGGTTTCAGGTGGCCATGCTGGCGAGGAACGCTGAGCGGCTCGCCGAGCTTGAAGCCGCGACGGCGGGCGCGCGAGCCTATGTCTGCGATGTCACGGATACGGAGGCCCTGCAGGCAACGGTGGCGGCCGTAGAGGCCGACCTTGGTGTGCCTGACGTGCTCGTGCACAACGCCGTCGGCGGTGCCTTCGGGGATGCGCTGTCCGTCGATCCGGCGCTCTTTGAACGCAACTTCCAGATCAACGCCATGGCGCTCCTGCACCTGGTACAGATGGTGGGTCCGCAGATGGTTGCGCGGGGCTCCGGCGCCATTCTCTGCACCGGCAACACCTCGGCTTATCGCGGCAAGGCCGGCTTCGCGGCCTTCGCGCCGACCAAAGCCGCGCAGCGCATCCTGGCGGAGTCCATGGCACGTTATCTGGGACCGAAGGGTGTACACGTGGCCTACGTGGCCATCGATGCGGTCATTGACCTTGAGTGGACCCGGAAGCGCTGGTCTGAAGAACCGGATGAATTCTTCTGCAAGCCTGCAGACATTGCCGGCGAGGTTTTCCGGCTCTCGCAGCAACCTCGCTCAGCCTGGTCCTTCGAGTCGGTCATTCGGCCCTTTGGCGAAAACTGGTAGGTGCCCCGGCTGCGGCGTTAGAGTTGGCGTGCTGCTCACCGGTAACAAGATGGGAGAATCGATATGGTTTCCACGGAACTCTTTGATCTGACCGGCAAGGTAGCCCTCGTCACGGGCGCCTCGAAAGGCATGGGCCAGGCCATGGCCGAGGGCCTTGCGGAACATGGCGCCCGGGTAGTGATCTCAAGCCGGAAACTCGTTCAATGTGAAGCGGTTGCCGCAGAGATCAACGAAAGCCAGGGTCGGGATGCGGCGGTGGCCATCGCCTGTAACGTCGGCTACAAGGAGCAGCTGCAGGCGCTCGTTGACGAAACCCGGGATAAGCTTGGTCCGATCGACGTCCTCGTACACAACGCCGGCGTTAATCCTTTCTATGGCCCCATGTCTGAGATTCCCGACGAGGCCTTCGACAAGATCCTCGGCACAAACGTTCGCTCCGTTCACTGGATCTGCCAGATGGTGGCGCCGGATATGATCGAGAAGGGCCGGGGTTCGATCATGGTTACGGCCAGCACGGGCGCCTTCCACGCCTCGGAAGTGCTCGGTACCTATAACATCTCCAAGTTGGCGGACATTGCCCTCTGCCGGAATCTTGCGGCGGAGTGGGGCCCGAAGGGCATCCGCGTGAACGCCATCTGCCCCGGGCTCATCAAGACCGACTTCGCAAAGGCGCTCTGGGATAACCCGGAAGCCGCGCAGCGGGCCAACGAGCAGATTCCTCTGCGGCGCCTGGGTGAGTCTGAAGACCTTAAAGGGCTCGCGGTTTTTCTGGCGTCTGATGCCAGCAGCTATATCACCGGCCAGGCCCTGACGGTCTGTGGCGGCTCACATATGTGGGCGTGAGCCTCAGGTCTCCCGCCAGATCGGCCCCCGGGCCTTCACAGGATCGAGCAGCGACCAGTCACCGGCAGGGACCTCGTAGCCTTCCGGAAAGGGCGGTCGCGCGGGAGTGCCTAAGGCTTCGAGCACCCGCGGATCCCGGTAGTAGGCCTGACTGATCAGCGAGAGGATGAGGCCCATGGCCTCCGGTTCTGCCGCCCGGAAAGCCTCCGCGGCCGCAAGGCGCTCGGCTTCGCTCGCACTGCTGAAGGTGGGAGCACAGGCTGCAAAACCGCGCATCGCCTCCTCAAGGAACTCAAGGACGGAGCCCGCGCTGGCCATGAGGTCCGCGAAGATCGCCGGATCATCCGCGCCAGGCACGCCGTGTGCGGTGCTCGCGGGGATAATGGTGCCAACAAGTGTTGCCAGCGTTTCCTGAGTCTCGCTGGATAGAGATCGGTCGCTGCCGATGAGATCGCTCATGTTTCTAGTCTCCCAGTCGAACAGTCAGTCGAAGAGATTCGCCAGGCGCTGCTTCATCTGATCCGCCACATAGAGGGCGAGGGCCTGAATCGTGCGGGTTGGATTAACACCGGCGGAGGTCACAAACAGGCTGCCGTCGATCACAAACAGATTCTTCACATCGTGGCTGCGGCCCCATTCGTTGACCACCGAGTGTTCGGGATCTGTGCCCATGCGGGCCGTGCCCATCAGGTGCCAGCCGCCGACGGTGAGCGGTGCCTCCGAGGTGACTTCCAGCGCGCCGGCTGCTTGTAGAACTTCTGTCGCCCGCGCCACGGCGTGCGCGAGCATGTCACGGCTGTTCTGACTCAGGGTGTAGCTGATCTTCGGCGCCGGAATGCCGTCAGGGTCTTTCAGGACCGGATCGATGGTGACTCGATTGTGCAGCTCCGGCAGATCTTCGCAGATCGCCACCATGCCCGTGATGCGGTTGTGCAGGGCGCGGTAGGCATCGTGATGTCCCGCACCGAAGGGAATGCGCCCTGTGGCCATGCCCGCGAGGGCCGTGTGCACCGCACCGCGGCCGCGCGTCATCTCATAGGTGTAGCCGCGCACGAAGCCTCGCGACAGATCCGTTTCGTAGAACTCCTGGCTCCAGAGGCAGTCGACGGGACCCTGGCTGCCATCCTGTGGTTCGGCGAACACGCCGGAGATCGACGCGTAGGGATGAAACATGAGGTTCCTTCCGACCAGATCGTTGCGGTTCGCCAGGCCGTTCGGGAACTGGTTGGAAGTGGAGTTGAGCAGAATCCGCGGTGTGCCGATGCCGTTGCTGGCGAGAACCACCACTTCCGCCGCTTGAAACCGCTCTCTGCCCTCAGCGTCGTAGTAGATGACCCCGTTGGCCATGTCGTTATCCCCGACGGTGATCTCCCGCACCCGGCAGCGCGTGCGCAGCTCGACACCGGCGCGAATGGCATGAGGCCAGTAGGTGATGTCCGTGCTCGCCTTGGCGCCCTGAGCACAGCCGGACAGGCAGGCGCCAAGATTGATGCACTGGTCGCGGCCGTCGTAGGGCGCGGTGGCGATGGCCGAGTCCGAAGGCCACCAGTGCCAGCCCCTGGCGTTAAAGCCGCGCGCGACGGTCTCGCCGGCCCGGCCGAGGGGCAGGGGTGGTAATAAGGAGGCTTTCGGCGGGTAGGCAGGATCACCTTCCAGACCGGAAACCCCCATGACCCGATCGTTCTCATCGTAGTAGGGCGCCAGCGTGTCGTAGTCGATGGGCCAGTCATCGCCCACGCCGTCGAGGCTCGCCACGCGAAAGTCGCTCGGATGAAAGCGGGGATAGTGGCCGGCGTACATCACGGTACCGCCGCCAACGCCGTTGAAGTTGGCGATCTTGATCGGTGAATCGTCGTCGTTAATGGGGTAGTCGGCGCTCGCGCGGCGGCGATTCGGGCTGAAGCTGTAGTCACCCATGGCGCGAGCTTCCCAGTCGAGGCCCGTGCTTGGGTAGTCGGCGGGATTCATCCAGTCGCCCTGCTCGAAGCAGACGATGCGCATCTTCGTTTCCGCCAGGCTCCAGGCCATGGCGGCGCCCGCGGCACCGGCGCCGATGATGAGTACGTCGACAGGCTCTTCTGCCACCCTGGCCCCCTTGCATCCCGTTCCGTCGAGGCGGCAGTATGCGCTTTGGGGATACGGGAGGAAAAGCACATGGGAGAGACCATCAGTGGGCCGCTCTGGCGCGCCGTAAACTGGTCCGCCGACGCCGGCGAAGGCAGCATCCACGACAACGAAACAGCGGAAAAGCTCGGCTTCCGGGGCGGTACGGTGGCCGGCAGCATTCATATGAATCAGTTTCCGCCGGTGCTTAAACAGATTTTCGGCGACGAATGGTTCAGAAGCGGTAACCTGTCCTTGAACTTCAAAGCGGCGACGGTCGATCGGGAGGCCGTGCAGGTGTTCGCTGAACCGCTAGCGCCGGGAAAGACCCAGGTCAGAGTCTGGATGGAGCGGGACGACGGTGTCCTGGTCTGTCAGGGCACGGCGGCGATTGGCGACCACAGTCGAAGCGAACTGCGCACGAGAGACCTGCGACCCTGTGATCCGTCGGAACTCAGGATTCTCAAAAACCTGCACCCGGGTCTGTCCATGGGCCATTTCGAGCTCACACTGGATCCGAAAAACCAGTTCGAACGCTATGATCGGGAAGTGATCAGTGATCCTCTGCCGGAGTACCGCTCACCGGAACCCTGGGGCGAACCTATCGCGGCACCCAGCACCTTCGTTGAGTATCTCTGGGGACCGCCGACCCGGGAGATCCGTGGCCTGGTAGGCGACTCTGTGGGTCTCTTCGGAGCGATCGAAATCGGTCAGGTGAATGGACCCTTCCTGCTGAATCGGCCTTACCACATTGATGCAGAGGTTGTTTCGGTAGGTCAAAGC
>JBCDDI010000082.1:0-10330 GCA_039180365.1 Pseudomonadota bacterium | reverse complement strand
TGCCCCGCCACGAGCGTGCCCGCCGCGGCCATGAAATTCTGCCGACCGAGGGAGGCACCTGCGAGACCAAAAACGCTGGTGAGTCCTGCTAGGCCCAGGGCAATAACGAGGGCAAGATGCCCGAGTTCAACGATCATGGTGTGGCGTTGTATCCCTTCTCAAGGTAACTGCTAATAGTTCAGGGGTTCGGGCTTCGGCTTGTGCCCCGGCGACATGTCCGCGAGCTCCGGCGGCATGTAGTTTTCATCGTGCTTGGCAAGCACCTGATTGGCCGTAAACACACCGCTGCTGTCGAGCTCGCCTTGAACGAGGATGCCCTGCCCTTCCCGGAACAGGTCCGGAAGGATGCCGCTGTAGCGCACGGTGAACTCGGAGCCCTTGTAGTCCGTGAGCACAAAGGAGACGTCGAGACTGGAGCTGTCCCGGACGACGCTGCCGTCCAGCACCATGCCGCCGGCGCGGATCTGCGCAGCCACTGGCGCCTCACCACCGGCCACGGCGTCCGGCGGGTAGAACATATTGATGTTTTCATTGAGCGCCATGAGCACGAGGGTGACGCTCACCCCGGCACCGACGACGAGAAACAGCACGGCATACAGCCGGTTTTTTCTTTTCGGATTCACCCCAGACCTCGAGAGTTTTCCGGATCAGCTATTGGATCACAGGCGGCCGGCTCCGTTCCCCCCTGACGCTTCGCCAGGGCCTGAGCATCACGCAGGTAGCGTCTACGCGCGAAGGACAGGCTCAACACGTTGGCAGCCAGCACCAAGAGGGTTGCGCCGTAGGCGAGCCAGACGTAAAAGCCGTGGCCGCCCATGGTCATGAACTCGCCGATAGAGTCGAAGCTCACGCCGCGGCCCCTGCCACAATCTGTTTCACCCAGCTTGTGTTTTTCTCCCGCTCAAGAATTGTCAGCTTCAGGCGGCCGATGAGATTTGCGCCGAAGAGACAGTAGAGACCGAGCACGTTGAGCAGCAACGGCAGCCACATCTCCGGCGGCATGGCCGGCGCTTCCGTGACTTTAAAGGTCGCCGGCT
This sequence comes from Pseudomonadota bacterium, assembly GCA_039180365.1. Lineage (GTDB taxonomy): Bacteria > Pseudomonadota > Gammaproteobacteria > Pseudomonadales > Azotimanducaceae > SZUA-309. The sequence goes on along the minus strand of JBCDDI010000082.1, from coordinate 9,293 downwards.
GGTGCAGCGTCAGCCACCAGTCGACAGAATACTTGATAATTGGAATGTTGATGGTGCCGACCAGCGCCAGCACTGCGCAGGCCCGGCCCGCCGCTTCCTCCCGGGGGATGGCCTGACGCAAAGCGTAGATGCCGAAATACAGAAACAGCAGCACCAGCATGGAGGTGGTGCGGGCATCCCAGACCCACCAGGCCCCCCAGGTCGGTTTGCCCCAGACGGCCCCGGTGAAGAGTGCCAGCGCCGTCATGGACATGCCGAAAGGGACGACGCTCGCGAGCACCATATCCGCCAGTTTCATGCGCCAGACCAGGAGCACAAAACCGGCGGCGCCCATGAGCATATAGGCGCTCTGAGCCAGCATGGCCGAGGGTACATGGACATAGATGATCCGGAAGCTGTTGCCCTGCTGGTAGTCTTCGGGCGCAAAGGCGAGGCCCCAGATCGTGCCCACGGTGAGCAGGACCGCGGCGAGAATGCCGCAGCCGACCTGCCAGGGCCCGCTGATCTGGTAAAACCAGCGCGGCGAACCCATCTTGTGCCACCACTCTTTGAGCTTCATCCGTCTACTGTTCCAGACTGACCTTCAGAGCCGCGTGAATGCCGAAGGGAGCGAGGGTCAGCGCCGCCATGGTAATCACCCCGAGCCAATAAATCTGCGCCGTGGTCTCAATCCCGGCCATCTGTTCCGACACCGCCCCGGCGCCAAAAATGAGCACCGGCACATAAAGCGGCAGGACCAGCAGCGCCAGCAACACGCCGCCGCGCCGGAGACCCACCGTCAGCGCCGCGCCGATAGCCCCAATGAAACTCAGGGCCGGCGTGCCGATAAACAACCCAAGCATCAGCGTAGGCAGGGCACTTGACGGCAGATACAGAATGAGGGCGGCAAGCGGTGCGAGCAACGTCATGGCCAGCCCGCTCATGGCCCAGTGCACGAGGACCTTGGCCAGCAGCACAAGAAATGCCGGTTCGGCTTTGAGGAGCAGCTGCTCGAGGCTGCCATCCTCGAAGTCGCGCCGGAACAGCGCCTCGAGGCTCAAGAGATTCGCCAGCAGCACAAGCACCCAGATGATGGCCGGCGCGGTATCTCTAAGCACGTCAGGACCGCCGCCGGTCGCAAGCGCAAAGAGGCTGATGGCCAGAAAGAGGAACACGAGGGGATTCAAGGCCTCTTCGCTGTGCTGCACGAGCAGCAGCCATTCGCGCCGGAGTTGGGCAGTAAAGCCGCTCACCGCCCGGCTCCGAGGTCTAGGACGCTGCTGCCTGCTACCTCAAGGGCCTGGTGCGTGGCACAGAGTGCTGCCCCACCGCCATTGAGGTGCGCCACCAGCAGTGCGCGGACGAGGTCTACGCCATCGGTATCAAGGGCCGTAAAGGGCTCATCGAGGAGCCACAGCGGCGCCCGGTCGAGCATCAGCCGAGCGAGGGCCACACGGCGCTGCTGCCCGGCGGAAAGACGCCCCGCGAGAATGTGGTCATAGCCGGCTAGACCCACCCGTTCGAGGAGTGCCGACAGGTTGCCGCCATCTACACCTGCAAGGCCCGCGTACCAGCGTAAATTTTCAAGCGCCGAGAGGCCCGCAGCGATACCCGGGCGATGGCCGAGATAGGCAAGTTCAGCCACCTGGATGGTGCCTTCGTAGTCGGGAAAAAAGCCGGTCACACAACGCAGCAGCGTCGACTTTCCGCTGCCGTTGGGACCTAAGAGGGCGACACATTCGCCGGCCTCAACACTGAGATTCAGGCCCGTAAAAAGCTGCCGACCGTCGCGTTCACAGCGCAGGTCCTCAATGCTGAGAAGACGATCTTTCACTTCGCTGGGGGGTTGGACTCTCGAAAGAAGATGCTGGGCGCGGAAAATTATATGCCATCTGCCGGGCGCCGGCTGTGGCCCCCTGTTCGACGCGGCCGCTGGGCGCGGCGCTTCAGCGCGCGGGCTTCACCACAAAACAGGGATCGTAAACGCCCGCGAGCTTCATGCGGCCCTGAGCCACAAACTGCTGCAGCAGATTGTCCAGGGCGCTGGCGAGCGATTTGTCCGCACGGAGCTCAAAAGGCCCATCGCGCCGGATCATTCGAATCCCGTGGTCTTTGACGTTGCCGGTAACGATTGAGCTGAAGGCCCGACGCAGGTTCACGGCCAGCTCATGGGGTGGCAGATCCCGGGATAGCGTCAACCCGGCGACGCTCTCATGGCTGACTTCGAAAGGATGCTGGTGCGCGTCCGGTACGTCGAGGAGCCAGTTGAAGTAGTAAGCGTCGCCATCGCGTCGGCGCTGCCGGCGCACATCGCGGATCGCGCGGCCCATAACGCGGCCAACCTCAGCCGCGTCACCGACGATGATCCGATAGCGGCTCGCAATCTCATCACCGAAGGTGAGGCGGAGAAACGCGTCCAGTTCTTCGAAGTAGGCCTTTGCCGAATGCGGGCCCGTGAAGATGACCGGCAGCGCGATGTGCCGATTGGCCGGCTCCAGGAGAATGCCGAGGAGATAGAGAATCTCTTCGGCAGTACCGACACCGCCGGGGAACACGAGGATACCGTGGCCGAGCCGCACGAAGGCTTCGAGGCGTTTCTCTATGTCCGGCAGCACCACCAGATTGCTGACCACCGGATTCGGCGGCTCCGCGGCGATGATGCCGGGTTCGGAAAGCCCCAGATAGCGACCTTCCCGGAAGCGCTGCTTGGCATGACCGACCACGGCCCCTTTCATCGGACCTTTCATGGCGCCGGGCCCGCAGCCGGTGCAGATATCGAGGTTGCGCAGGCCGAGGTGATAGCCCACCTCTTTCGTGTAGTCGTACTCGTCCCGGGAGATGGAATGCCCACCCCAGCAGACGACGGTACGCGGCGGCAGATCCGGATCGAGCACCCGGGCGTGCTTGAGGATGTGGAACACCGCGTCGGTGATGCCCTCTGAGGTGCTGAGGTTGAAGAGATCCGAGTCGGAGACGTCTGTGCCGATGAAAACAATGTCTCTCAGCACGGCAAAAAGATGCTGCCGCACCCCTTCGATCATGCGCCCATCGACGATGGCCGACGCCGGCGCATTTTTGATCACCAGCTTCAGGCCTCGGGTGCGTTTGCCGATGGCGATGGTGAAGTCCGAATAGGCCTCAAAAATCGCCGCCGCGTCATCGGACTCGCTGCCGGTGTTAAGCACGGCCAGCGCACACTGGCGGAACAGCGAATAGAGCCGCGTCTGCTGACCGGCCGTGTCCGTGAGGGTGTCGATCTCACGCTGGGAAAGGAGCTCGAGGGAGCCCCGGGGGCCGACCGTGATGTCGACCTTGAGGCCGTTCGGCTCAGAAGCTGATCGTGGCGCCGACATAAAATTGCCTGGGCATTGCGGGGAAGTAGCGATAGCCGAGCGGGTTGAACAGGGTGAAGTCTGCCCGGTCCGCATACTGCACATCAAACAGGTTGATGACCCGCGCGTAGAGGGTCCAGGTGTCGTTCACTACCGCCCGGCCGCGGAAGTTGGTGACCAGGTGGCCATCGTACTCAGCAGTATTAGACGCGTTGATGTAGTGCTTGCCCAGGTAGTTGAGCTCAAGCTCCGTGTCCAGCCAGCGCGTCGCCTGCCAGCCCCAGCGGCCGTTCGCGAGCCAGCGGGGGGCGGTGTCGACGAAGTTACCTTTCTCGATAGGCTCGCCGCCAGCGATGTTCGAATCGAAATCATAGGTGTGTTCCGCGTAGGTGCCGGAGATCGCGAAGGTGTGATCACCGAAGGTGCGGAAGGCTTCCGCCTCGATGCCCCAGGCTTTGGTTTTGCCATCAGAAACATTGAAGCCGGCGGAATCCCGGAAGATAAAGTTGTCGGTGTTTTCCGCGTAGCCGGCGACGTTCCACCAGCCCCCCCGGTAGCCGATTTCCAGTGAGACAAGCTCCTCGCTTTGCAGGTCCGCGACGTCCTGGAAACGCTGCAGACGGTAAAGCTCTGTCGCCTGCGGCGGCCGGAAGCCCGAGCCGAAGGTGAGGTAGCCGATACCCGCCGCAATGTCGCGCTCAACGCCGATACGTCCGGCGACGTTCGTGAAGTCATCGGTGCGACTTTCTGGCCGGTTATAGAGACAGCCGCCGAAACCGCAGGTGGTGCCGTCGTCCCGGGTGTTCCCATCAAGCATCAGATTTGTGTAGTCGTAGCCAAGGTATTCGACCCGCAGGCTGTGCACGAGGCGGGTTCCCTCGGCGAACTCCCAGGCGAGGTCGTAGTACCCGGCTGCGAGAAAGCTGTCGACGTCGTAGTCGTACTGCTGGCCCTGAGGGCGGACCGCATTATTAAAGGGCGAAGAATCCGTGGTCGGTTCCGCCTGAAACTGATCGAGGTGGCCAGCCATGTATTCAACCTGAGCGCCGATGGTCATGCGCAGATCGTCGCGCTCGATGGCATCCATACCGAAAACAACGCCGCCGCTCACCTGGTCATTCCGCTCCCGGGGCTGGCCGGGCAGAAAGTGCTGGAGGAAGTCCATGTCGGAGGCGCGCAGGTAGGGCACAAAGAAATAGTTGTCCTTAGACCAGCGGGAGGCGAAGCGTATTGACCTCGCGTTGCGATAGGCTTCCGGGGCGGGATTGGTGCTGCGCAGCTCGTCGTCCTTGTAGACCTCAAAGCCGTTTACGAAAGCACCGGTTTCCTGATTCAGATTCGTGAAGTTGAGGGTATTCTCGACGTCGAAGCCGCCGACGGCAGTGCGGTGTACTAGGGAGACCTTCTGCTGGTCGTGGCCCGTGTCATCGCGGTAACCGTTTGTCGAGCTGCCGAAGAGCGTACCGGCGAGCTGATGCCGCTCCGTTTCAACGTTGAACTCGCCGCTCAGGCGATAAGAGTCGTAGGAACCATATTCGAGGCCGATGCGGTTCCGGTTCGGGATTCGATTCATGACGTTAATGGCGCCATGAAGGGCATTGCCGCCGAGGACGGCGCTTGCTGGCCCCCGCCAGACTTCAATCCGGCCAGCCTGTTCCGTGTTCAGCTCGAAGAGGTTGTTAACGTTACAGAAACCGGCAGGTCGGACAGGGATGCCGTTCTCCATGAAGAGGAATTCGCCGCAGGCGCCGGCACCGGTCAGCACCGCGGAACGGATGGCGGTGAGGTGTTCCTGGCCGGAGCCTCGAGAGATCCAGACACCGGGCACCCGGACGAGCGCTTCCGTGGGATGCATGGCGCCGATGAGCTCAAGCTCTTCCGTATCGATGGCATTCCAGCTGCCGGCCTCCCCCAGGCGGGTCGCAAGTGCAGCATCGCCACTGACCAGAATTTCCTCGATGAGTGGGCCGGCGACGTCTGCACCTTGAACCGGTTGCCCGTTGTCCTGCGCTGCGGCACTGGCGCTTGCCGCAGAGATCAGCCCTGCGGCCAGAAGGGCTCTGCACTGCTTCATTATTTTTTTCCTCTCCAAAACATGCTGCCCCCGCTGCGGCTTCTCACCGCCACAAACACAGCAACCCAACGCGGCGGGCACACTAAAGCAATCGCAGGGGAGGTCGCAAGGTAATGCCGGACGGTCCGGTCGGCTTCAGGGCATCTGCAAATCGAAGCTCACGGTGCTTATCTCGCCCGGCGCCCACCCCCGACCATAGGCCCAACGGATGGCGCGATAGTCGGTGGCCGAGGCTGCGCGAGCCCCCTGCCCTTCGCCCACCAGGAGCTCGCTCGGGGCAGCAAAGGTCACGCCGTCCACGGAGTAGGAAACCGTTGTCGCGCGCCCCTGCGCAGAGCCGTCCAGATAAAGAGTGCCGTCGGGAAGGGGATTGGTGATCACCACGGAGCCAGGGGCTACCTGCTGCGTGGAGGTGTTCTCGAAGGTAATGGTGTAGCGGAGCACATCGCCGGAATAAACGGCCGTGAGCGGTTCGGTCACCGCCTCGTTAATCGCGACGGCGCCCGCATCAGCAGCGCCGCCGGTTTCCACAATCCGTTCCACCGTAGTGGTTAAGGTGACACCCGCCTGAGCGAGCGCACCCGCGCTCATCAGCACTGCCAGAAGGGCCAGGCGGCAGCCGCGGCTCCGGCTAAGCCCGCTGCTGCGTCCGTAGCCGCAGCCGAAGGTAACTATCTCTGCGGCGGATGCGAGGGCGTATGCTGCAGCTTGCTTCATGGTTTCGCGGTCCTTGTCGGTCGGATATCGATGCTCTCGGTATCCGGGTCGAAATCGATCTCGGCCTCGCCGGCTTCCAACTGGCGGAGCACGGCGGCACATTTGCTGTCCAGATCGTGCTCAGCGGGGCCGTAGTCGGTTCCCTCCCGAAGCACGAAGGCCTCGATGATACTCCGAAGCGCTTCCGCCGAGAGGCTGTTCGTGGGAATCTTCACGCCGCTCCTCACACCAGTCATGAAACGGCGCAGATGAGAACCGTGAACTGTGCCCCATCTCTTGCCGGTGACCTGGGCCAATCCTTGAAAAAGGACGCCCGAGGTGCCTTACTTATCTTTCAAATCAGTAGTTTACTGGCGTTCCAACAGGACAGGGAACCATGGCAGAACAGCAGGACCACATCCTGATCGTCGAGGATGAACCGATAACGCGCGATCAGCTCGTCTCCTATTTCGAAGATGAAGGCTTTCGAGTGACCTCCACCGGCAACGGTGACGAGGTGACATCCTTAGTGATGGACTCGGACGTTATCCTCGTACTCCTCGACATCAAGCTTCCCGGTAAAGACGGCCTGACGCTGACGCGCGAAATACGCACGCAATCCGACGTCGGCATCATTCTCGTGACCAGTAAGCAGGAGCAGATCGATCGTATTCTCGGCCTCGAATCCGGCGCCGACGACTACGTAACGAAACCCTTCGATCCCCGCGAGCTGCAGTCCCGCGCCAGGAATCTGATCCGCCGGGTGCACATCCAGCAGAAGCAGCGCCGGAAGAACCATATCCGCTCTTTCGAAGGCTGGCAGCTGGACCTGAACAAGCGCGAGCTGACCTCGCCGGAAGGTGAACAGACGACGCTTTCGGCCGGCGAGTACCAGCTGCTGCTGGCTTTCATGGAGAAAGCGGGCGAAGTCATGAACCGCGACCAGCTCATGAACCGCATCCGCAACCGCGAATGGTTTCCGGACGACCGCTACATCGACGTGCTTGTCGGTCAGCTGCGCAAGAAGCTCGGCGAGCGGGCCGCCAACGCCAAGATCATCGCTACCATCCACGGCACCGGCTACCTGTTTACGCCCGAAGTGGCCTGATGCCGCGCCCGGGCAGGCGCCCTGGCGAAAGATGTGGCTCCGACCCACGGGCTCTCGCAGACGGAGCCATGCATGTGCGGGGCCATCTGGTTAAGCTTTACCGCGGAATGCGGGCTTTGAGACCGTGGTAGACAAAAAAATCTACGAAAGCGCGTCCACACTGGTGAGGCGCACCACCTGGCACGACCAGCCGGTTGTGACCAAGTCCCTGAAGGCGAGCGCCCAAACGCCGAACGCCATCGCCCGCTATCACCACGAATTCAACATCAATCAGTCCCTGACCAGCCCCTACGTCTGCCGGGCCCTGGCCATGGACGATCGGGCGCCGAAGATCATCTTCGACGACCCCGGCGGAGAATCTCTCCGTACAGTCCTGCAATCGAGAAATCTGACCTTCGATGAGCGCATCGATATCGCCGTCGAGATCACCAAGTCGCTGCAGTCGATCCATGATGAAGGGGTCATCCACCGGGACCTGAATCCCGGCAACATCGTTATCTGCGACGACCCGACGGTCGTTTATCTGATCGATTTTGGTCTCGCCACCCTCGTGCCTCGCGAATATCCGGAAAGCGAACCGTTCAGCCAGCTCACGGGCACCCTGCCCTATGTGTCGCCGGAGCAGACCGGCCGGGTGAATCGGGTCGTGGACTATCGAACGGACCTCTACTCCCTGGGTGCCACGCTCTATGAACTGTTCAGCGGTCATCCGCCCTTTACCAATACGGATCCCCTCGAGCTCATCCACGCCCACATCGCCAGCACCCCGCGGCCGCTCTCGGCGGTGGCAGAGCAGATACCGCGCTGGCTTTCTGAGGTTGTGCTGAAGCTGCTCGCGAAACAGCCCGAAGACCGCTACCAGTCCGCAGCCGCGGTGCGCGACGATCTCCTTGAAGGGCAGAACCACTCGAACGTTATCCCCTTCCGTCTCGGCCAGACCGACGCCCCGGGTCAGCTCGCCATGCCGAAGCGCCTCTACGGGCGTTCCCAGGAAGTACATCAGATCGGTGAGCTCATGCGCCGCACCCAGCAGGGTGAAGTGCTGTTCCTGGAGGTCACCGGTGCCACAGGTATGGGCAAAGGGGCCCTGCTTTCGGAGATCAGCCGCCAGGGTGCGGAAAGCGAGCTGCTGGTTGCCCGGGCGAGCGGCCCCCGCTTTGATCTCCGGGACACGGACGCCATCTGGCTTGAACTCCTGCGGCAGCTGCTGCGCCAGGCGCTGTCGCTCGGCACGGGTACCGGTGATGAGATCATGGCCCGGGTAACCGCCCTCGACGGTCCGGATCTGCAGTGCCTGAAGCCCTTTATCCCGGAGCTGAAAACACTGCTGGCTGAGAACCATGAAGCCTCCGCCGGGCTGCCGAACCGGGGTATCCGGGCCCTGCTCCGGGCCTTAGCACCCCAGCCCCTGTGCCTGATCCTTGAACACACGGACGAAGTGCCGAGCGAATGTCTCGGCGCCCTGCTAGAGGTATCCCTCGACACGCGCAACCTCATGCTCGTGTTCGCCTCGGAACACGGCCACGAGAACCTCTTCGAAAACCCCCGTGCCGCCACGAAACGTGCGCTCATCGAGATGCAGCCCTTCGACCGCGCAGACGTGCGAAGCCTTGTATCCGACGTGCTCAGTCAGTCCGAGGCACGGGTCCGGGAACTCGCGGCTGAGATTCATCTGAAAACCGACGGCGTGCCTTCGAACGTGCTGGCACTCCTGGAAGAGCTGCACCGCATGGGCGGAATCACGCACGATCCGAGCGGCTGGACCTGGGACATCGATCGCGTTCGCGGGCATTTCTTCAGCCGCAATACCACCGAGCGGGTACTTGCCCATCTCGACAATCTGCCGACGCGTACCCGCGACCGGCTGGCCACGGCCGCGGCGATCGGCGAGCAGTTCACCGTCGCCTTCCTGGCCCGACTCCTTGATCAGACCGAAGCCGACACCGCTGCCGATCTGCGACCTGCTGTGGGCGTCGGCCTGCTTGTCACTCTGCCCGTGGGTGACTACTCGGAGCTCATGCAGTATCAGTTTGCGCACCCGCGGATCCGCGCCCTTGTCTACGGCAGCATTGATGAGACGGCAAAACCCGAGCAGCACGTGCGC
>JBCDDI010000081.1:0-10347 GCA_039180365.1 Pseudomonadota bacterium | reverse complement strand
CACGTGCCCGGCTATGGCGATTTCCTCTGGGATGAACTCTGGACAACGGACGTCGCTGCCGCGACCAGCTTCTTCGAGACCGTTGTCGGCCTCGAGCGCGAGGATGTTGCCGTGGACGATGACCGCAGCTATCGCATTCTCACCCGCGACAACGAACCCACCGTCGGCGTCATGGCTCACCCTTTCAACGAGAAGCGCCCCGTCTGGGTGACCTATATCCGGGTGGAAGATCCGGCGGCCATCACAGCACGCGTCGAAGAACTCGGCGGCACGGTTTATGTAGAGGCACAGGATCGGCCCCTGGGTGGTCAGGTGGCGCTCATCGCTGATCCATCCGGCGCAGGCATTGCCCTGCAGACCTGGCCCTTCGAGGACATCGAGGAACAGGGAGACTGAGGAGGTCCCATGAAGAAACTGCAACTCACCCTGCGCACGCTCCTGCTGGGCGGACTCTGCCTGCTCCTCGCCGGCTGCGAAGATCCGCAGATCTACGGCAGCGTTGGTTTCAGCTCCTACAGCGGCGGCTGGGGCAGTCCCGGCATGGGCACTAGCATCAGCATCGGCGGCCGCATCCGCTAGCATCAGACCCGAACATGAAAAGCCCATGGACCGGGCCCTGAGCCTCGTGTCACGTTTCCTTAAAAGCGGCTTAATCCTGTCGGCTCTGTGCTGCGGTCTTGCCGCGTGCGGGGCCAGCGCCGGCGAAGCGCCAGCCTATGATCTTCGCTTCGAAGCGCGCCTGCTCCCGGAGAACGCCTCCGCAGAAGTGCGAATCATCGTTTCGCAATCGCGCTCGATCCTCAAAACCCTGGACTTCAATGCCCCGGCAAACCGCTTCACCAACGCGACGGGTCCCGGGGTCAGCGCCGCCGAAGGCCGGATCCGCTGGCGGGTGCCTGCGGCAGGGGGCGAGCTCCGCTATCTGGCTACGGTGAACAGCCTGCGCGGCTCCGTTCACGATGCCCGGCTCACGGAAAGCTGGGGTGTCCTGCGCCTGGATGACCTTTTCCCACCGGCAAAAGCTCGAGCCGTTGCGGGAACCGTGGCGGAGGCGACGCTGCGACTTTCCGGGCCCGAAGGCTGGCGCTTCGAAACCCCTTACGGACCGTCTAATCAACCCGTGCACAGCATTACCGGCGTGCGGATCTTTCCGCGTCCCGTCGGCTGGATGGCTGCCGGTGAAATCGGCGTGCGTAGAGACCGCATTGCCAATCGTCGGGTCGCGGTGGCGGCGCCGGTTGGTGAAAACTTCCGGCGCCAGGACACGCTCGCGTTCCTGCGTTGGACCCTGCCGGAGCTCATCAGTGTCTTTCCCCGGTTCTCCGAGCGGCTGCTCATCGTCGGCAGCGGTCGCGACATGTGGCGCGGTGGGCTGTCCGGACCCGGGTCCCTTTACCTGCACCCCGAACGCCCGCTCATCAGTGGCAACGCCACAAGCACGCTACTCCACGAGCTGGTCCACGTTGCCATGGGCGCCACACCAGGCGGTCGTGAGGATTGGCTCATAGAAGGATTGGCCGAGTATTACTCGCTGGAAGTGCTGCGCAGAACCGGCGGCATCAGCGAGCGCCGCTTTGAGGATGCCCTGGCCCGCCTTGCTGACTGGTCCCGCCGGGAAGGTGGCCACCTCGCGGAACCGTCGAAAGGCGCAAACACCGCCCAGGCAGTGCTCGTGCTCAACGAACTGGCCACAAACCTCAGCGCGCAGGGCTATCGCCTCGACGCTCTGATTGCCCGGCTCGGTCGCGGCGGTGCCTTTACCGGGGCCGCGCTCGATGGTGCCCTCGATGAAATCGATTACAGCGGACCCCGCCCCTGGCAGGAGCGATCGCCGCTATGACCCGGCAGCATGGAAAGGCGCCCGGCCGGCGAGGACACAGGCAACTAGCAAGGTCATGGATCCGGGTGTTTGTGCCGCTGATCTCGACGCTGCTGCTTCTGCTTGCCGGAAGTCGAGGTTACGGGGCGGAAGCCGAGGTCGTTTACGTCACCGACGAGCTGCGACTTGGTCTCTATGCCTCGGAGGAGACAACGGGACGCTCCCTGAGAACGCTTGTCAGTGGCGCTCGACTGGAAATCCTGGAACGGGCGCTCATGTCGATCCGGGTCCGGACAGAAGATGGCGACGAAGGTTGGGTGAAAACCGCCTATGTGATCGAGCGGGAACCGGCAAGTCGACGGCTGGCAACAGTCGAGGCTGCCCTTGCGGGCGCCGAGGCGAAACTTGAGCAGGTGAGCGCTGAAAACAGCTCCTTGAGTGACGATCTGGCAGGCGCCCGCACGGCCCTCGCCGAGGCTGAGGCCGGCATCGAAAGATTACCCGGCCTCGAAGTGGAAAACGCTGCCCTGAAAGAAACCCTGGCAGCCGACGGTCCGCGCATTCCTTTCGGCTGGTTTCTGCTCAGCATTGCTCTCTGTCTGGTCGCGGGCGCCGGGTTAGGCTACTGGTGGCTGGACCGTCGCGTACGCAGGCAGTTCGGCGGTCTGCGCGTTTACTGACGAGCGGCTCAGGCGGCGACAGCGCCAGCCTTTCCTTCCACCTTCTCATCAGCCGCTAGAGGCACATAACGCCGGTGTACGGCACCTATGCGTTCCTGCAGAAGCGCGGTCGCAGCCGCCGCATCGCTGCCCGCCGAGAAACGAATGGGCTCAAGGAATTCGATGCCTGCACGACCGCGAGAGGCTTCACGACTGCCCTTAGGACGGATATCCCGTAGGCCAGAGAGATAGACCGGTACCACGGGGACGTTGTTCTGCAGGGCCAGGAGGGCTGCCCCGTGCTTGAACTCGCCAAGCTCACCGTTGGTCGCCCGGGTGCCCTCCGGGAAGAGAAAGACATGCTGGCCCTGGTCAAGGAGCCAGTGCGCATAAGACAGAGCCCGAGCGCCGCCACCGCGGAGAATGGGGAAATTACCGAGCACAAGGGATTGATACCAGGGCTTCAGCTCGAGCTTCTTCTTACCTTTCACGAACCATCGGTCCTGGGCGGCACCAAAGTAGAGCCTCGCCCTGATATGCATAGGCACCGCGTGGTGAACGACAAGCGTATCGAGGTGACTTGTATGATTCGCGATGAAAACGCAGGGGCCGTTAATTGCATCGAGGCGTTCAGCGCCAGTAATCCGGACCTCTTCGCAGGCGGCGTCGAGCCAGCGGGTGTAAGCACGGCGGGCCATGAGCCGCCGGGTCAGGCGCGCCCACCACTGGATCTGCCAGCGCTGTGGACCGACGTATTTAGACTCGTCTGCTTCGTAGAGGGTGGGGACCTTCTTGCTCCGGATGTTGACCGGTAAGCTCTGCTCAGCCATGGCGCGTCGCTCCTTGCGTATGCCGTTCTTCAGTGGTTGCTGTAACTCGTCGCGGCCCTCCCCTGACCGGTCAGCCCCTTAGGAGGCGATACCGATTTCCGCACAGGGCGGTTGGATGCAATCCCGGGGCCAACTTGGACACTTCGCTAATACCTTCGCTAAGCGCCATCAAAGCGCGGCATTTTCTACGGCCTTTGTGCACTTTCAGTGATCGTTTCATGGCACCAAAGTGAAGCTTTCGCTCCAGGAAAGGGCGCCCTTGAGTCGCCACGATCGGGTATGGTGCGTCCATGAGTGGGACATCCAGCTACGACTACATCATCATCGGTGCCGGTACGGCTGGCTGCGTGCTTGCGAATCGCTTAAGCGCCGATCCCAGCAAACGTGTCCTGCTTCTGGAGGCGGGTAAAAAGGACGACTACTTCTGGATCGACATTCCCGTCGGCTACCTCTACACCATCGGCAACCCGCGGACCGACTGGTGTTTTGAAATAGAACCGGACCCGGGACTGAACGGCCGGAGCATCGGCTACGCTCGCGGTAAGGTTCTGGGCGGCTGCTCGTCCATCAACGCCATGATCTACATGCGCGGCCAGCAAAGTGATTTCGACCACTGGGCTCAGCTCGGCAACCGCGGCTGGAGTTGGGAAGAGGTGCTGCCGGTTTTTAAAGCCTCCGAGGATTATCAGCACGGCGCGGACGAATTCCACGGCAGCGGCGGCGAGCTCAGGGTCGAAGAGCGGCGGGTGAACTGGGAGATTCTCGACGCCTGGCAGGCAGCGGCCGCCGAGTGCGGCATCCCGACCATTGAGGAATTTAACCGCGGCGACAACAGCGGCTGCGCCTATTTCCAGATGAATCAGAAACGGGGCGTACGCTGGTCGGGGACCAAAGCGTTCCTGCGTCCAGTGCTCGACCGGCCCAATCTCGAAGTCCGAACGCAAGCGCAGGTCCTGAGCCTGAGCCTTGAGGACGGCGACCAGGGCCTGGAAGCCACGGGTGTGCGCGTTCGCTTCGGCAGGAACCAGCCGGAGGATCTATCGGCGAGGGGCGAAGTCATCCTCGCCGCCGGGTCTATCGCCTCACCGCAGCTGCTCCAGCTTTCGGGCATTGGTCCCGGAGCCCTACTCTCCGAGCACGGGATCCCTGTACGCCGGGATCTGCCCGGCGTCGGCGAGAACCTCCACGACCATCTGCAGGTTCGAACGATCTATGAAGTGTCCAATACGAAAACCCTGAACCGGCGCGCCAACAGTCTGTTCGGTCGCGCCGCCATGGGCATGGAGTACTTCCTCTTTAAGACTGGCCCCCTGACCATGCCCCCTTCGCAGCTCGGCGCCTTCGCCCGTTCCAATGAGTTTGAGGCGAGCGCCAATATCGAATGGCACGTGCAGCCCCTATCGCTCGACCGCTTCGGCGAACCGTTACACAACTTTGAAGCGATCACCCCCTCCGTCTGCAATCTCCGACCGACGAGTCGCGGCCATCTGCGCATCCGTTCCGCAGACCCGGACGCGGCACCAGCCATCACCATGAATTACCTGTCTACGGACTACGACAGGCAGGTGGCCGTGGACGGTCTGAAATTTACCCGACGCATTATGGCGGCAGAGGCGCTGAAGCCTTACGCACCAAAGGAATTCAAACCAGGCATCGAAATTCAGACGGACGAACAGCTCATGAAAGCTGCCGGTGATCTCGGGACCACCATCTTTCACCCGGTGGGCACCTGTCGCATGGGCGCCGATCGCGAGGCCGTGGTTGACGACCGGTTGCGGGTCCATGGGGTGAAGAAGTTACGAGTGATCGACGCGTCGATCATGCCGCGAATCACCTCCGGCAACACCAACGCGCCCACGGTGATGATCGCCGAGCAGGGAGCCCGCTTTGTCATGGAAGAAGCGGCCGGAAAAGCCGCTTCCTGAAGCGCCGGTTGGCTCAGGAATGGCTCAGGAAATGTTCAGGGAGTGGCGCGCTTGCGCTCATCCTCGCTAAGGTCGTCCGGTACCGCAGCGTCAACGTCGGCGCTCAACTCGACCTCGCTGTTGCCGGCCTTAACATCCGCCGAGGACGCTTCGGTCGACGACGACTCCTTCGCCGAGGCACCCACCGTCTCCTCGGCCGGCTGATCCGTCGGCGACCCTGTTAGCGCCTCAACCTCGTCAGGCATTTCAACCAGGATCCGGGGTTCACGCCGTGCAGCTTCTGCTTGTTCTGTTTGTTCTGCTTGTTCTGCTTGTTCTGCTTGTTCTGCTTGTTCTGCTTCCTCGGCTTCAGAGCTCGCCGCAGCCGGTGTCGGCGCGAAGGTTTTCTCAGGATTCGCTGCTTCCGTTAAGGTTGGCACTTCGGGCTCCTGCACCTCGGCTTCTGCCGCAACGGCGGTACCCTCAAGCGCCTCTCCCAAGGTGTCTTCAGCATCAGCTGCATCTTCATGGCTCAAGAGCGGCTGCGAGCCGCGCTCGATCAGCTCACGGGCCCTGGCCTCAGACAGCCCAAGGTTCTGAGCGCTGGAAGAGAAATGCTCGAGAAACTCCCGGTAGTCGCTGGCCAGCTTGCCGAACAGTACCGCCGACTGTTCGAAATGCTCGCTGACGTTAGCCTGCACGCTTTCCGCCGTCTCCCGGGCGGCCTCGAGTTCGTTTTTAAGCTCGTCGATTTCCGACTGCGAGGGGGCGGAACGTTTTGCGGTGCTGTAGCCGATCCAGGCGGCAACGCCGGCGACCACAAGGAGGAGGGGAACAACGATTTCGAAACCCACTGACTTATCCTGGTCCGAAAAGGCCAGTATCACCCAAAGGCCGGACCAGTCATAGCGTCAGCGCGGAGCTCAGGCGGCTGCTTCGTTCATCGCCCTGGCAAGATCCAGGTCGAGGGTTGTCAGACCGCCGGCGTCATGGGTCGTGAGGGCTACGCGAACGGTACCGTAAACGTTGAACCACTCCGGATGATGGTTCAGCCGTTCCGCCACCAGGGCCACGCGGGACATGAAGGCCCAGGCGCTCAGAAAATCCGGGAAAGAGAAGGTTGTCTCGAGCTTACCGTCGACGACCGCCCATTCGCCGCCAGCACTGTTCAATTCATTGAGGCCCGTTTCCAGAGCGGAAGCGTCGAGGGTGCTCAGAGCCATCAGTTACTCCTTGTAGATGGTAGCCGGCTATAGTCACGTTGGTCCGGTGCGTTCGCTCCAGGCTCGCCGCAGAGTCAGGATGGCTGCAGCCGATCAGCGCTCCAGCCTGGATCACGACAAAGGTACCGCAAGGCACCCGGTGTTCGCTAACCGCTGACTCAGTCGCTGATACCCGCCACGGCCAGGAGCAGCAGGAGCGCGCGACTGGAGCCGGTAACAACGTCGTGGTCAGACCACCATTCCCAGAGGGCATGCGCATCACCGCTGACCCCGCCGCGGCTGATCGTTGTGCCGGGAATGCCCCGGGCAATCGGGATGTTGGCATCGGTGGAGCCGGAGCCGAGCTGCGGCTCGAGGCCAAAGTAGCGGGCACTTGCCATGGCGCGTTGAATGAGCGGCGTGGCGCTTTCGACAAAGCCGGAGGGGCGCCGACCGATCATCTCGAACTCGACTTCCAGGGGAGCGCCGCGGCTGCGCTTCTCGCTGTGCGACGCGACCGCATCAGTCACGCTGCGGCGAAACAGCTTATCGAGGGCGTTCAGCTGCTCCGGTGCCGCCGAGCGCATATCCACTTCCGCCCAGGCCTCAAACGGCACGGAGTTCACCGACGTGCCGCCACCGATGCGCCCGACGTTGTAGGTGGTGCGAGGACCTTCCGCAACAAAGGCGGCCGCCTGCTGATCGAAGGCGACAATCGCGGCGGCCAGGGCATGTGCCGGATTCGCCATTCCGAAGGCGCCCCAGGAGTGGCCGCCGGGCCCGGTAACTTTCAATCGGTAGCGGTGCGAGCCGATGGCGTGATTCAGCACCCGCTGATCGTTGCCGCCGTCGATGGCGACGAACTCGTCGATGCGCGGACCGTCCTCGCGAAACAGGTGCTTCACCCCACGCAGATCGCCGATACCTTCCTCACCAACGGAACCGATGAAAAGCACATCATGCTCCGTGCGGATACCGGCCGCCGCGAGACTTTCCGCAAGGCTGAGCAGGAGCACCAGCCCGCGACTGTTGTCGCCGATACCGGGGGCAAACCAGCGCTTGCGTCCGAATCGGTCCACCTTGGGCCCGCGAACGGTTACGTCGGTGCCAGCCGGGAATACCGTGTCGAGGTGTGCGACGAGCGCCAGCGTATAACCATCGCCCGTGCCCGCTCTACGGCCGAGGACGTTGCCCTCCGCATCAATCTCAAGCTCGTCCATGGAAGGGGCCAGGAGTTCGGCGAAACGTTCAGCCCGCGGGCCTTCGCCGAAGGGCGGCGCTTCGATCTCTGTAAGTTCAATGAGGCGCGGGAGATTATCCGCCTCGAGCGCTTCCAGAATGGTCAGCGCCTGCCTGACGTCAGCCCGGGCAGCCAGCGTCTGAATCTCCGCGTCGTAGTCGATGACCTGGGGCGACTCAACCGAGCCGAGATCATCGGCACTCACGCTCCCGCCCATCAGCACGGCGCATAGCCATGCGCTAAGCATAGGGGCGCTTGGCCTGCGCATTACCGGCCGCCAGTCTTTCAGTCTGCTTGTGCCTCGAGTTGATGACCGGCGAGCAGTCGCGCCCTTGCCTTGAGCGGATCTTTCAGGACCCGATCGCGATGACGGCCAACTTCCTCGGCAGAAAAGGGCGTGAATTGGTTCAACTCCTCCGGCGAGAAGGCTTCGAGCATATAGTTCAGAACCCCGGCAAGGCGAGCATTGTCCATGCCTGCCTGAGCGACGCCGGGAATGCGGATCAGGTACTCACGACCACCCGGCAACGCGGCGATGATGCCGGGCTCAGCAATCAGCGTTGGAACTTCCGGCGGCGCGCCGCTGCCATCAAGGAGATGGCAACCCGCACAATGCAGCCAGTAGGCAACCTTCGGTTCTTCGGCAGTACTGCTGGCAGCAATCAGCAGGCCCAGAAGCAGGACCCTTCTCAGTACGAGGGCTCGCCCCACGAAGGTTCAGCCCGGCTTATCCGTCTCGCTGAGCACCAGGGCCACCGTACAGTGGTAAGCGTGGCTCTCTGTGCCGAAGCACCAGAGGATGTTGTTGCTCTTGGACGGATAGTAGATGGGCTTGTCACCTTCCGTGCGGTGGCAGTAGCAGCGGCCGCACATTTCTTTCCCACAACAATCGTTGTAGGAAATCAGGTAGTGCTTGCCGTCCGCCGGATTCCGGCAGGTGCCGACCCAGGTCACCGGTGACAATTCAGTTCCCGGCGGGCAGGACGTATGGGTGCCGCCGCAACAGGTACAGAGATTGCCGCCGAACGCGCAGTAGCGCCAGTAATCGCAGCTCTGCGGATCCCCCATCTCAGGGATGGCCGTGGCCGCGGCCGCCTCTCGCACAACGGGTAGCAGTGGCAGTGCGCCGGCGCCAACCAGGAGCGTGCCAAGGCGGCCGACGAAACCGCGCCTGGAGACTCGCTTAGCCAGGTTGCGGGTGCCCTTCGTTATCCCGGCATCGATGCCCGACCAGAATCGGGCGTGAAGCTTTTCAAGCAGTCCCATGACCGGCCTCCTCAGAATGCCTGGATGTGGCTGGCCGACATGCCAGTCTCTGGAATCGTATGCAGCCAACGACCTGTGACGGCACGATAGACGTGCACGCCGGCCGGAAAGCCGCCCATGACGTAGAGCAGCGGGTCGGCATCGGTACTCGCCTCAATAGTTCCGCTCGGCTCCTCAAGCGGCAGTCGATAGCCTCGCCGCTGGGTGGAGACATTAAAGGCCCAGACTTCCGTCCCCGGATCTTCGTGCGTATCGGGCCCACCCTGATGCATCAGGGTGAACAGCATGCCGGTCTCGGCGTTGTAGGCGAAAGGCTGATCACCGCCAACGCGCCAGCCCTCCGCGGCGTCGCCTTCGGTCAGCAGCGACCAGGGCTCGGAGATCTCGATCTCATCGCCCACGGTCACTTCGAAGACCTGCCCTTCAAAGGAGACAAGCAGCCAGCCATCGGGTTTGGCGAGCGCCAGATCGAAGACCGGATCACCATCGATATCAAAAAAAGCCTCGCTGCGTTCCCGGCTGGCCTCAGCGCCGTTCCGGTCGAGGCCGATCACCTGCACCGTGCCGTCACCGCAAAGCTGCATGAAGCGCCGGCCGGACAATGGATAAACAAAGCCGCAGCCGGCCGTTGAAATCTCTCCCACGAAACGGCGCCGTTCCACGTCGACAATGGAGACGGACATGGCGGGCGTCATGTTGTAGAGGCCGATGAAACGGTCGCCAATGGGATTGATCACCGCCCGGTGAAAAACTACGGCCAGCTTCTTCGGAACCTCCACCTCCGCGACGGGCGCGAGGGTTTCCGCATCGTTAAAGACTACGACGTCTGTCCGTTCCCCATAGGTACCCCGGGAATAGAAAGTACCGGGCACATAGATCGTGCTCCGCTCACGATCAAGATAAAGGGCGGTGGTGTAGTCAGACACGTTCACCTTGCCGCGCATTTCACCGCTATCGCCGTCGAAGATATGGCCGCCGCCAAAAAAGCCCATGGTGACGAACCAGTGCGGACCCGGCTCATCCATGGTTTCTACGGAGCCGAGCTCTGGCTCAAAATCGGCGGCCTGGAGGACCGCAGGTAGGACGAGTAGGGCGACGGCCGTGCCAAGCCGCCGCAGCGTACGATTCCGCATGATGGTGGTCCCCAACCTCTCGCGTCTCCTGAAGACTAACAGCTGGCCACCCGTTTACCAGCCTTCGCGGAGCCCGGAAGCTTAAGGCGCTGTTTATCCCTCCGGGTCGTAGGAGAAGACCTCGTCGAGGGACACGGCAAAAACTGTCGCGATGCGGAAAGCCACTTCGAGGGAAGGCGAGTACTTGTCGCCCTCGATGGCCACAACGGTCTGCCGGGTAACGCCGATGAGTTCCGCAAGCTCCTGCTGCGTCATCTCATCCTGTTCAAAACGCAGCCGCCGGAGGTTATTGCT
>JBCDDI010000080.1:0-10493 GCA_039180365.1 Pseudomonadota bacterium | reverse complement strand
CCGTTCGGCAGCGGCTGGTTCCTCCGGACTTTGCCGGTCAGCAAACCGCCGCCCAGAGGACTCCATGGAATCACACCGATCCCTTCCTCCAGGCACAGAGGGAGGGATCGGTGTGATTCCCTGGAGTCCTCTGGGCGGCGGTTTGCTGACCGGCAAAGTCCGGAGGAACCAGCCGCTGCCGAACGGCAGCAGGGCGGCCATGAATCCGGCCTTTGCGGAACTCGACGAACGCACCCTCGACACCATTGAAGCGGTTGTTGCGATTGCGGAAGAGATCGGAAAAACGGCCAGCCAAGTCGCTCTGGCCTGGACCATGCAGCAGCCTGGCGTGACCTCGCCGATCTTCGGGGCCAGGACGATGGAACAGCTCGAGGACAACCTGGGCGCGGTGGAAGTCGAATTCGATCCGGCGCAGCTCGAGCGGCTGGATACGGCCTCCGCACTCAAGGAGGTCTACCCCTATGGGAATCGGGCTCGCGCCCGGCAGATCCTCGAAGCCATGAACTTCGAGTTCAGAGACTGAATCAGAGAGCTATGCGGCGGTTCTTGCCGCCTGGGAGGAGGACGTCAATGTCTGACTATGATCTGGTAATTCGCGGTGGGAGCATCCTCGATGGATCCGGCACCGCGGCGATCAACGGTGACCTCGCGATCAAGGACGGCGTGATTGCCGAGATTGGAATGGTTGCAGGCGCAGGAGCTAGAGAGATCAACGCCGCGGGTGCTCTGGTCACCCCAGGTTTCGTTGATATCCACACGCACTACGATGGCCTTGCCACCTGGGCCAACCGGATGAACCCGTCCAGTCATCATGGGGTGACGACGGCGGTGATGGGCAACTGCGGTGTTGGCTTTGCCCCCGTTCGCCCCGCAGACCATCGGCTGCTGGTGGAGCTGATGGAGGGAGTGGAAGACATCCCCGGCACGGCCCTGCACGAAGGGTTGCCCTGGGCCTGGGAGTCGTTTCCGGAGTATCTGGACTTCCTCGATGGCCGATCCTACGACATGGATATCGCCACCCAGCTCCCTCATGCAGCCCTTCGGGTCTATGTCATGGGCAAGCGCGGCGCTGACCGGGAAGCGGCAACGGAAGCCGACATCGCCAGGATGCGCGAACTCACGGCAGAAGCCGTGCGGGCCGGGGCCCTGGGTTTTTCCAGTTCCCGAACGCTCAATCACCGCAGCATCACCGGAGAGCCGACGCCTTCTTTAACAGCGGCGGAAGCCGAACTTGTCGGCATTGCGCTGGGGATTAAAGACGCGGGGCGAGGCGTGATCGAGATGATTTCGGACTTTCAGACCATGGATACGGAGTTCGATCGACTCATGTCCATGATCGACGTCAGCGGAGCGCCCATGTCCATCTCACTGGGGCAGGCAGGTCGGAACCCGGAGCGCTGGCGCCGCATTCTCGCGAAGATTGACGAAGCCAATCGCCAGGGACGAGTGGTGAAGGGCCAGGTTGCACCGCGAGCGATCGGTCTGCTGCTTGGCCTGACCACCAATCGGCATCCCTTCATGGAGGCGGCAGCTTTCGCCAAGATCGCGGACCTCCCGCTCGAGGACAAGGTCGCGCGGATGCGCGACCCTGCACTGCGAGACGCGATTTTGAGCGAGGTGGAAGCGTCTGACCTCTACGAGCGCCTTTGGGCCGTCGACGAGACCTTCGACTATGAGCCGGCAGCCGCAGATGCCATCGCAAAGCAGGCGACCGCGCGCGGCATGGCGCCGGCGGCACTCGCCTATGACCTGATGCTCGAGAACGAGGGCACACGGCTGCTCTACACACCCATCATCAACTACGCCCACGGCGATCTTGAATGCTGTCGGGAGATGATCCTCGCCGAGCACACGGTCATGGGACTCGGCGATGGCGGTGCCCACGTCGGGATCATCTGTGATGCCAGCTTTGTGACTTTTCTGCTTACCCACTGGGGCCGCGACCGGGCCAACGGCAGAATTGACCTGCCGACACTGATCAAAGCTCAGACTCGGGACACGGCCGCGGCGGTCGGGCTCAACGACCGTGGTCTGTTGCGCGAAGGCCTGCGGGCGGACGTCAACGTCATCGACTTCGATCGGCTCAGCATCAGCGCGCCGCATACGGTCTACGATCTTCCTTCCGGAGCTGGCCGTCTCGAGCAACCGGCTGAAGGGTTTCTTGCGACGATCGTGGCTGGCGAAGTGACCTACGAAAACGGCGTAGCGACCGATGCGTTGCCCGGCAGGCTCGTTCGAGGACAGCAGGGGTGAGTGACGTCATCCGCGATCTCACGCCATTCCTGGATCCGGAGATTGCGCCACTTTTTGCCAGGCAGGATGCCGTCGACTACGCAGCGGTAAAGGACTGGCCCAAGGCCAGAGCCACCCGCCACGTGGAGCCGCGGCCCTCCTCGGAATCGGTAGTCATCGAGAATGTGGTGGTGCCTGCCTATCCGGAAACGGAGATGCACCAGGCGGCGGTGAGAGCCTATCTCCCGGCTTCGGGTGCTGCGGAGAACACGTTGTTATGGATTCACGGTGGCGGCTTTGTGGGCGGCCACGTCAACGAAAACGACGCGATGTGTATGACCCTAGTCGATGCTGTTGGCTGCAACTTAGTGGCTGCAGCCTACCGGTTGGCTCCGGAGCATCCCTTTCCGGCCGCAACTAACGATTGCTTCGCAGCACTCCAATGGATTGGCAGCGGTCCTGCTTTGCTCGGCGGCGTGCCTCAACGTTTGGCGGTTGCAGGCGGCAGCGCAGGCGGGTGCCTGGCAGCTGCGATGGCGCTGATGGCCAGAGATCTGGGAGGCCCTGAGCTCTGTCATCAGATCCTCGTGTTTCCGGTGCTCGACGATCGCCTCGAAACCCGGTCGGCCCGAGTGATTGAGGATCAACGCACCTGGAGCCGGAAAAAGGCGAGCTTTGGTTGGAAGGCTTACCTGGGTGATGACCATGGCAACAACGACGTCAGCCCTTACGCGGCGCCCGCGCGGGCGGAAAGTCTGGCGGGACTACCACCGGCGACAATATTCGTCGAAGAACTGGATCTGCTTCGAGACGAGGCCGTTGATTACGCGAACCGCTTAACCGCAGCCAACGTACGTGCCGGACTGACTATCTATCCTGGCACCCACCATGGGCACACGGGTCTTGCGCCGCAGGCCCAAGTCAGCCGGAGAACAAGCCGGGATGTCGTTGATGCGATCAAGACAGCGTTCCAGACTCCGATCTTTCCTTAAGCGGCTGGATTGATCATACGGTGCTGGAGACGATTGAAATCGAAGCACGGGGCATGCGCTTCACGGCGGACATAGCCGGTCCGGAAAGGGGCGAGCTGGTAGTGATGCTGCATGGTTTCCCACAAACGCGTCACACCTGGCGCCACGAGATTCCCGTACTTGCGAAGGCGGGTTATCGGGTTTGCGCGCCGGATCAGCGTGGTTACTCGGCTGGTGCCCGTCCCCAGGCCGTCGAAGACTACGTGTTAGCGAACCTGGTGGATGACGTGCTGGGGATTGCGGCTGCGCTTGGCCACGAGCAGTTTCATCTTGTGGGGCATGATTGGGGCGGGGGCGTTGCCTGGACGACGGCGGCGTTGAACCAGGATGCAGTGACAACGCTCGCGGTCATCTCACGACCCCATCCGAGAGCCTTTGCCCGGGCTCTGGAAGAAGATCCCGAACAGAGCCGCAAATCGAGCCACCATCGTACGAACCGCCGATCCGAGGCTACAGACGAGATGCTTGCGAATGGGCAGCTTGCGCAGGGTCTCCTCAATGCCGGAGTTCCACCGCAGGCCGTGGACACCTATGTCGGCACCCTGGGCGATCGGGCGGCGCTGGATGCCGCGATCAACTGGTATCGCGCATTGGGAGTCTCCAGCGGGCTCAAGGGCAAAGTTGGGAGCGTGGGTATGCCAACGCTCTATGTATGGGGCAATGCCGATGGGTCAGTGGGGCGCCATGCTGCAGAAGCGACTGCGGACTTTGTGGAAGGCCCTTATCGTTTTGTCGAGTTGACGGATGTCGGCCACTTTGTGACCGATCAGGTCCCACAAGTATTCCCACCGCTCTTACTCGACCACCTAAGCAGCCGGGCGGGAAGAGACGCAAGTTAATGATCCATTGCCAGCCTACGGCCACGTGATCGAAAGCGTCTGGCCAACTTTGAGATCCTGCCACTGGCTGACAAGCTCCTCCAGCCTGTCGCGAATGTTTCTTATGTTCTCATTCTTTAGGTTTGGCGGCTCAACATGAGATTGAGAACAAGCTGCGCGGAGAACCTCTTTAAAGGTGTCGAGATCGGAAGGTTGGCTCCACATTTCTGCCTCGAAACACTCCACGATTCTCTCCGCTTGAATGAGTTCCACGATCTCCTCTGACGGAACCTCAGCGCGACTGGAGCTACGATGGCCTCCTGCAATGGCGATAGCCCCTATGTCCTCTGGTTTGCACCCTGCGGCTACGCGTCCCCAAAACCCGGTTTCGTATTGGAGCTCCGCTTCAACGACTAAATGAATGGCATCGTGAGGAAACAGCCCCTTCTTGGGAAAGGTTGTTTCCTCTACCGTTCCATCTCCTCTCCTTATCGCAATAAGGTCATGACCACGGCCTTTCGTAATGTTTACTTCCATAGATGCATCCTGGGCCTCTCAGTGAGCGGCAGCAACCGGTCGAAAGCGGGAGAGCCCGACATTGAAAGTGTGACTGGGATCACGTAACCCCTGCCAACTCCTTCCTAAAATGCCAGTCGATAGATACGACAAGGAAGTAGTGCAGTGTTTAAGTCCCATACCAGAAGGCGG
This sequence comes from Pseudomonadota bacterium, assembly GCA_039180365.1. Lineage (GTDB taxonomy): Bacteria > Pseudomonadota > Gammaproteobacteria > Pseudomonadales > Azotimanducaceae > SZUA-309. The sequence continues at coordinate 5,704 of JBCDDI010000080.1, read as the reverse complement.
TTCGAAGCAAGGCGACGGGAAGAGCGTGAATGGCGCTCCAAGCAGCGACAAGCGGGGCCTGGCATGAGTTCTCGAGAGGTGTCGACGACACCTCGCAAAGCCTCAGCGGGGTAGTAGTTCGACTAGGAAGTGTACTCGCCCCGTCCCTCAGGGGCTGATCATGATCCTTCTCACCTGCTAAATTAACACGGAGCCAGAGTACTAATCCCAGAGCTGCGGCCGGCTCAGATAATCCGTTCAGGAACTGAAGTGTTTGATCACGTTGTCTTCGGAGCCAGCGACTATGAAGCCAGCAAGACGTTCTTTCTGAAGGCGCTGGCACCCATCGGCATGACGATTCTCTCCGAGGGAGAACTTGGGGTTGAGATGAGTGCGGACGGTAAATCCTCGCTCTGCATCCGTCGAGTTGAAGAGACGCCGTCCCATCTTCACCTCGCGTTCGTTGCAGCCAATCGCGAGCAGGTGGATGCCTTTTATCGCGCAGCGCTTGAGGCCGGTGCAGAAGACAACGGTCCGCCCGGCCTGCGCCCGGAGTACAGCGGACAGTACTACGCAGCGTTCGTGCTAGGTCCGGATGGCCACAACGTCGAAGTGGTCTGTCATGAGGAAGAGAGTTAGCGCCGCCGAACGACTTCAGGCGATCACTCTGTCGGGCAGCAGGAACTGCCGACGAGCGGTGGGGGAGGTCAAGCGGCCCTCTGAGTACCAGGCCGTCAGCACATCTTTGTCCAGCAGGTCTGGATTTGCGGCGAGGAACGAAGTGAGGTCTGCGCCAGGCATCCCGGCCTTCCTTTCCGCGATCACACTCATGAAGGCGAAGGTGATCGTGGCATTGAACTTCTCCGGGACACCAACTTTCTGAGCCATTGCCCGGATCGTCGACGCGTAGCGGCTGCAGGCGTCGACAAAGTCGTACCGGTCCAGCATGTCGAAGGCCACTTTCACGTGGTCTTCGTGGTGGAAGTCGGGGGCAGAAATCTGCAGCTGTTCGAACCGATCTGCCAGCCCGATGTCATTCATGGTCTTCAGGTTCATCCAGTTTGTGGCTGTCCGCGGCGCTTAGATCGAGGTCGTACACGTCTTTCAGTTTTTCGATCTTGCCAAGCAGGTCTTCAGAAAACGGGGTTTTGCCTTCAAAGCAATGCAGAGCCATGCCCTCGAGCAGGTCGCCGAGCGATATATCGAGTTGCTCAGCAAGTGCCTTCAGCACCTTTAGAAGGCGCTTTTCGATGCGTACGCCCGTTTGTACGCGTTGGATCTTCGTAGTCATGGGGTTATTTTGGTACCAAGGTACATAATCGTCAAGAATCCAGATTCTCTACTGTGGAACCTGCTCCTAAGACAGACCTTTGTGTCCGCACTGAGCTCCAGCCGCCTCCTTTTTTGACTTCCCGTTGAACTCGCCCGTGTTTCCATGCGCCCGCATTCAGTAACAGCGGCAGTTCTGTCCCCAGGCAGGCTTCGGAGGAACAGTGGAAGATAAAAAGGCAGTTGTCATCGGATCGGGATTCGGCGGCATCGCCTGCGCGATGAGGCTGCAGGCCCTCGGTTTCGAGACCACCATCCTTGAAAAGCTTGATGGACCTGGCGGTCGGGCCCGGGTGCGGGTGCAGGATGGCTTTACCTTCGACATGGGCCCGACGGTGCTGACGGTCCCGCACTTCATCGAAGAGCTGTTTGCGCTGGAGCGCGGTGATGCCGGGCTGGATGGGCCCGACTTCCCCCCGGAGGTGCTCAATGCACCGCGCGTCCGGGAGGGGATCAGCGGCGGGCCCCGCACCAGTGAGTAAGTGGACATCCAGCCGATTCTCCCGTTCTACCGGATCTACTTCGACGACGGCACCTATTTCGATTACGACGGTGATCCGGAGAGCACTCGACGGCAGATCGAGGCCATCGAGCCGGAAGATCTTGAGGGCTACGAGCGCTTCCATCGCGATGCGAAAGCCATTTTCGAACGCGGCTTCCTGGAGCTTGGCTACACCTACTTTAACGACCTCGGCAAAATGCTGGCGGTGGTACCCGACCTTCTGAAGCTTGGCGCCGTCCGTAACCTGTTTTCCTTTACCAGCCGCTACTTCAAGAGCGACAAGCTGCGGCAGGTGTTTTCCTTCGAGACGCTGCTTGTTGGCGGCAACCCCCTTGCTGTGCCGGCCATCTACGCGATGATTCACTTCGTGGAGAAGACCTGGGGCATCCACTACGCTATCGGGGGCACCGGCGCCCTCGTGAAAGGCCTGGTGCGCAAGTTCGAAGAACTCGGTGGCACGCTACGCTGTAGCAGCCCCGTTCTTCGGATTGTAGTGGGTGACGAGACCGGTCAGCCCGTCTCAGGGGTCTTCGCCAAGCGCTACGCAAAAGGAGTTGAGCTCGAGGACGGCACGGTGCTCGATGCGGACGTTGTGGTCAGCAACGCCGACTATGCCCACACCTATCTAGACCTGATCGAAAAGCAACATCGGCGCTGGAACGCAAAGCCGCGGATCACTTCCGCGCGCTGGTCTATGAGCCTTGTGGTGATCTATTTCGGCTTCGCGAAAACAGAAGAACCCCTAGACCTGCAGCACCACAACATCCTGCTCGGCCCGCGCTATGAAGAGCTGCTCACGGACATCTTCGACCGGAAGGTGCTCGCTCCCGACTTCAGCCAGTACCTCCATGTTCCGACGATCACGGATCCCAGCATGGCGCCTGAAGGTCAGCACGCCGCGTACACGCTGATCCCGGTTCCGCACAAGGGCGGCGACATAGACTGGTCTGTGAAGGGCCCGGAACTTGTGGATGCGGTCTTCAACTACCTCGAAGAGCGGAACTTCATTCCCGGGCTGCGCGAACGGCTCACCACCATGAGCTACATCACCCCCGACTACTTCGAAGACGACCTCAGCAGCTGGCTGGGTAACGCCTTCGGCGTTGAGCCGGTGCTGCGCCAGTCAGCCTACTTCCGGCCGCAGAATCGCTCTGAGGATATCCGCGGGCTCTATCTCACCGGCGCCTCGGCGCAGCCTGGCGCGGGCACACCGAGCGTCATGATGAGCGCGAAGATGACGGCCCGCGCCGTCGCGGCTGATTGGGCGCCTGAGCTGCGAAATGAGGAGGGGCTCCCGACATCTGTGCGGGTCCCGGCTGGCTGAGCGATCTATGGGTCTGTCATAGACGAGAGCGTTAGATGGCTGGCGTGGTCGTTCGCGAGATACTTCATGAGCATGGATCCACCCTGAGCGCCACGCTGCTCGAGGAAGCCTCGCTGGGATAGATACCCAAGCCGACCATCACACGAGCACCGGCGTACTTTTCCAGCTTCAGGCTGTGGACCATCTTCGCCATATTGAGGTCGTCGTGGAGTACCGGTATCACGCACTGCTTGCTGCCGAAGCGGGATAGCTGGAACTGACGCCCGTCCAGGTTGTGCGTGAGCGCTTTCTCTCGTGCCATGCCCAGCCAGGCTTCGCCATCACGTTCCACGATCCAGAGCGGCAGATCCTCGGCGTCGGCGTGCAGCACCACCACTTCCTCCGCATCATGCAGCTGCTTGAAGAGGAACGCGAAGCCGATCACGCCGCCGATCGCAATGCCGAGTAACACCCATAAGATAGCCTTCATTGATTCTTCTCCTCGATGTGGGATACCGCCGCGGCTATAGATTAACCCGGCCTGGCGCGGCCGGACATCGGCAAACCTTCCCAGAGCGCAGCGATTGCGATACTTAAGGTTTACCGGCCGCGCTAGGATCCAGCGAACGTGGCCAGATGGCTAGTGGAGATGCTGTGACGAAACCCCACACGAACCGACGCGCGACTCAGGATCGGGCCCGCGAGACTCAGCGCAAGCTGATGGACGCCACGCTGGATGCTATTTCTGAACTGGGTTGGCACGGCGCGACGACGCGAAAGATCTCCGAGAAGGCAGGGGTTTCCATTGGCGCCCAGACCAACCACTACGCGAGCAAGGGCGAACTCCTCGTTGCTGCACTCGATCGAGGACGTGAGGCATCCGAAAGGGCGGGGTTTTCGGAAAGCGAGCTTGCGCGCCTTTCTCTGGCCGAGTACCTGGAGCAACTCGGTGAAATCATGCTTTCCGGCGATTCCACTTACGGAACGCTGATCGTTGAAGCGCTCGCGGCAAGCAGAACCGATGCCGCGCTTCGTGATGCGTTCACAGAAACCGACAGAGCCTGGATCAGCCGTTTGACCGAGCTTGCGCTGCTAACGGATCGATCAGCCGTACCTTTCGACGGTGCGAAGATCAGGCAGCTGGTTGAGGCAACGCTCTACTACCTGCGTGGGTTGAACCTGCAATTGGGCGCCCACCAGGATCGCCGACATCTCCAGCAACTCTTCCAGCTCTGGCTCAAGGAACTAAAGCTCGCCTGAGAGCGGTGTCTTGTAATGGCTGAAGCGGAGCAGTAGGCTCTTAAAAAGAGAACAATCGTTCTTAATAAGCGCTGCCCAGGCAAAACGGGAACCAGAGGAGGAGTCCATGAGAGCGGGGGTATTTCACAAGCACGGTCCGTGCGACTCGATCCGCGTGGAAGAGCTTCCAGAACCTGAGATTGGCCCCAAAGACGTTTTGCTTCGCGTGCGCGCAGCATCACTGAATGGCTTTGATCCCATGATTGTTCAGGGCACTACTCAACTGAAAACGCCGCTGCCGATGATCCCGGGCGGTGATTGTGCGGGCGAAGTGGTTCGCGTTGGCGCTGAGGTGAGTGGGTGGCAGAAGGGTGATGCGGTGTTGCCCTTTCCGATGGTCCCGGGCGAGGGCATGACCGGCGAGGTTCGCATTGGCGTCTGCTCCGAGTACACGCGCTTCCCCGCCGATAATCTGATCAGAATTCCCGACGGCGTCTCCTATGAAGACGCTGCTTGTCTGCCGATCGCCTACGGCACCGCCTGGCGGCTCGTTGAGGAACGTGCCCGGATTGCGGCAGGGGAGAAGGTGCTCATCCTGGGCGCAACGGGCGGCGTGGGTACCTGTCTGGTGCAGCTTTGCAAAGCCAAAGGCGCGCATGTGATTGCCTGCGGCAGCTCCGCGAAGAAACTGGAGCAGCTAAGCGACCTGGGTGCTGATGAAGTGATCGATACGTCGAGTGCCGACGTGGTGGATGAAATCTGGTCAAGGCACGGAAAGCCACGGGTCTTCGGATCCAGCGGTGGCGTTGATGTTGTGGTCAACTACATCGGCGGCGACACCTGGGTACCGGCCCTGAAAACCCTGCGCAGAAACGGTCGCATGGTCACCTGCGGTGCCACGGCAGGTTTCGAGCCGCAGACGGATATTCGCTATATCTGGAGTTTCGAGCTTTCGATCATTGGCTCCAATGGCTGGACACCGGGCGACCAGAAAGAGCTTCTGGATGCCGTTCATGACAAGCAGGTGAAACCGATCATCGATCGCGTTGTTGATCTCGAGGGAACGGGTCAGGCCATGCAGGATCTGTTTGACCGCAAAGTGTTTGGCAAGATCGTCGTCGTTCCTTAGAGACTGGAGACTCCCTGTGGCCCTTGATTCTCTCGGCAAAGTACAGGCGATGCTGGATCACTCTCCTTTCATCCGGAATAGCGAGATGAAGGCAGTCGCCGTTGATAACGCGGCTGAGACACTGACCCTCCAGATGCCGTTGAAACCCGAGTTTGAGCGAGCGCCCGGATCCGGTCAGTTTCACGGCGGACCGATCGCAGCCTTGATTGATACGGCAGGCTGT
>JBCDDI010000079.1:0-10500 GCA_039180365.1 Pseudomonadota bacterium | reverse complement strand
GCGGGTTGGATCGACGTGCATGCCGTTCTTGAGCACTTCGAAATGGACGTGCGGACCCGTAGACCGCCCGGAGGTGCCCATCTTGCCGACGACCTGACCGCGTTTAACGATGTCGCCGACGGACACCAGAATATCGGCGTGGTGGCCGTAGCGGGTAACCAGACCTTCACCGTGGGTGATCTCCACCATGAGGCCATAGCCGTATCGTTTGGAAGCATGTGTGACTACCCCGCCGGCAACCGCGATCACGTCGGAGCCTTCTTTGCCGGCGAAGTCCACGCCCGCGTGCCAGGCCTGCTTGCCTGTAAAGGGGTCCAGGCGCGTGCCGTACTTCGAGGATAACCAGCCCCAGGTAACAGGCCGGCCGGCGATGACCTTCGCATCCCGGATCTCCCGATCCAGCAGCATGGACTCGAGCACCTCGAGTTCAGACTCCCGGGCCTTCAGCCCCCGAGCGAGTTCATCCATGCTGGCCTGAAGATCGGAGATCTCGGGCACTGGCAACGCTTCTGCAACGGGACCACCCTGCGGAGCAGGTTCGTCAAAAGAGAACTCACCATCATCGAGGTCGGCGACTTCCGTGACTCGGGCGCCAAGCGCCTCCATACGCAGCAGCCGGGCCTGCATCTGGGCGAGCTGACGACCCACGGCCGCCGTTTCAGCCGTCGAACGCTGGCGCATGGCGTCAACTTCTGCCTGTTGGACTTCGAGGCGCTCACGCCACTCGACCAGTTCCTGTTCATCGATGGCGGGGCGATTGAACGCGGAGCCGATAAGCACCGCAGCTCCGCACAATAAGGCGGCAGCGCCAACGGCACCTGCAAGCACAAACGGTCGCGATAGATGCGCCCGCTGGCCGCCTTTCTCGTCGAGGAGGATGATCTTCATGGTCGCGACACCGACCCTGGAACGACGTGTGCGCCCACAGCGCTGCCCTTCCTGAAAACCCCACACGGGATCCGATAGAGCGCTGTTAAGCCCGAAGTCCTGTCGGTGCTCAAAGTGTCCTTCAGTGTCCTGCCTCGTGGTCGCAGTGCGCCTCGAGGTCTGTTATTCGTTATATTGCCGAGCAGTTCGCTGGCGAGCGCATCAGCGGCGCTGCTGAGTGCCCGCGCAGAGCCGACAGATGCTTCGTTTCGAAGCCTAACTGCCTGAAACGAGACAACTTTGTGTCGCGAAACAAGATAAATGAACTGCTCAGCGAACGCCACCAGCGTTTTACTCCATTACAACGTCTGTTGCGACAGGCGGCCGACCAGGAAAGCTGGACCGCCGAGCTTCGCGCCGTACTGCCGGACTCGTTGAAAAACACCTGTCAGGTCAGTGACGTCCATGGCAGCGTGATCTACATCACCTGCCGCAACGCACCCAGCGCCACGAAACTGCGATTTCTGGCGCCGGACGTTCTCGAGAAACTCACCGCTCTGGCGACCTTTCAGGCCGCCCGGGAACTCAAGATCCGCGTCGCACCGTAAGCTCATCTTCGTGAGCGCGGCGTGCAGAAGCTCCTGCCGCACTTCGCATCCAATCACTGCGCTAGGCCTTCAGGGATCGGACGCGACATCGTGCCCACATTATCCAGGCACCCGCCCACCTCGAATGAGACGAGGGCGGCAGAATCACCCTGGAAAAGGTGACGCGGTTCAAGTTTCGGGGTGCAGTACGCCGCTTTCAGCATGGATCTGGGGCCCAGCCGGACATTTCGCCGGCGCACCCGGCAGTCTATTCAGTCGGCGAGGGCTGGCCGAGAAAAGGAGATCGGGGCTGCCTCTGCGCTGTCGAAGGTAACGATCTCGTAGGCGCCTTCCGTGGCGAGCAGCTTGCGTAAAAGTTCGTTGTTCGGTCCGTGGCCCGACTTATAGCCGGAGAAGGCGCCGATGACGCTGTGGCCGAGCAGGTAAAGGTCGCCTATGGCGTCGAGGATCTTGTGTTTGACGAACTCGTCTTCCTGACGCAGCCCCTCGTTGTTGAGAATCCGGTAGTCATCGACAACGACAGCGTTATCAAGGCTGCCGCCACGGGCCAGATTCATGGCGCGCAGTTTCTCGTAATCGGCGAGGAAGCCGAAGGTTCTCGCCCGGCTGACTTCCTTAACGAAAGCCATGCTGGAAAATTCCACTGCCGCCCGGCGTTTATGATGATCGAAGACCGGGTGGTCATACTCGAGCGTGTACTCAACGCGGAAGCCGTCATAGGGCGCAAGTTCCGCGGTAATGTCACCAAAGCTGTAGCTCACGGGTTTGAGAATGCGTATGAATTTTTTCGGCGCGTCCTGCTCTTCGATACCCGCTGATTGCAGCAGAAACACAAAGGGTGCTGCGCTGCCATCCATGATCGGCAGTTCCGGTGCGCTGACGTCCACAAAAGCGTTATCGATGCCAAGGCCAGCCAGGGCTGACATGAGATGCTCAACCGTTGAGATGCTGACAACGCCGTCCGTGAGGGTCGTCGCCATCGTCGTATCGCCAACCTTGTCTGCGCGAGCCGCAATGGTCACGGGTTCATCAAGATCGGTGCGGACAAAAACGATGCCCGTATCCACCGGTGCCGGGCGCAGGGTCAGATAAACCTTGTCGCCGGTATGAAGACCAACGCCGGTGGCACGAATAACGTTTTTCAGGGTTCTCTGCAGGAGGGCGGTAGACATCTTGTCAGGGTCAGCTCTTTATCGTTGTTATCGATTCGTTCCGTTCGATCCGGGCCGGTGTCGTTGGGTTTCCGCTCCAGCGTCACCGCTCACTGACCCTAATCCCCTCCACCATAGCGGCGGCAACCTTAACGCTGGCTTAACACGCGGGGCTCTTTGCGGTTGCTCCCTGCCTTTGCACTTTGCTCCGGCCGGAGGGGCAGGGAAGACGAAAAAGCCTCGCGATACAGGGGTCTGCGGTCCTGCAGCGCGAGGCATGGTAGCAGAGGGAATAACCCCCAAATATGGCGGTGGGTCACAAATTTGTTACATTTTGTTTCCCACTTTAAGTCTGGTTTTTCGCCGCGTATTCGCCTCAATCAGCCTGTCGGCGGAGAAACGCCGGGATGTCCAGATAGTCGGGATCGTGCTGGATGTCTTCCGCCAGATTCTCCTGTTGCAGCGCGGTGTTATGACGCTGAAAGGCAGGGCGATCAAAGCGGTCCCAGTTCTCGTTACCCACCGGCACTTCGATCTCGGCCGGTTCCGCTTCAACCTTGTCGACCACGAGCGTGGGACGTCCCGTCTCACCGAGTCCCGTCGCAACAACGGTCACCTTAAGCTCATCGCCGAGGTCTTCGTCGATGACCGTGCCAACCACCACCGTTGCGCTGTCCGAGGCAAATTCGTCGACGATGCTGCCGACGTCCGTGAATTCCCCGATGTTCAGATCCGGTCCAGCAGTCACATTCACGAGAATGCCCCGGGCCCCATGGAGATCCACGTCCTCAAGAAGCGGCGAGCGAATGGCCGCTTCCGCCGCATCCCGCGCGCGGTTATCACCCGTCGCGCGACCGGTGCCCATCATCGCCATACCCATCTCGGACATGACCGTCCGCACGTCCGCAAAGTCGACGTTGATCATTCCGGGGCGAATGATGAGATCTGCAATACCCTGCACAGCACCAAGCAGCACATCATTTGCGGCACTGAAGGCGTCGAGCATGCTCGTGCGTTCGCCAAGCACTGCAAGCAGTTTTTCGTTCGGGATCGTGATCAGCGAGTCCACGGTATCCCGCAGCTCCTGCAGCCCCCGCTCGGCAACATCGGTACGCTTTTCAAACTTGAAAGGCTTGGTGACCACAGCCACCGTAAGGATGTTCAGTTCTTTGGCGACGTTGGCGATCACCGGGGCTGCTCCAGTACCGGTGCCGCCACCCATGCCGGCCGTGAGAAACACCATGTCCGCCCCGGCAAGCACCTCGCCAAGACGATCACGGTCTTCCAGCGCCGCCTGCCGACCGATGTCCGGATTTGCTCCGGCGCCGAGTCCTTTCGTGATGGAGCTGCCGATCTGCAGCACCGTTTTCGCTTCGCAGCTCTTCAGAGCCTGAGCGTCCGTGTTGGCGGCGATGAAATCGACGCCTTCTACCTGCTTGGCCAGCATGTGCTGGACTGCATTGCCGCCGCCACCGCCAATGCCGACCACCTTGATGATGGCGCTCTGGGGTGCACTGTCTACCAATTCAAACATCTGGTTTCTCCTGACTAGAAATTGTCGCCGAACCACTTTTTCAGACGGGCTATAAGCCCACCCGACCGCAGACCGGTTCCGCGCTTCGGCTGCTCTTCTTCCCGTTCCCTGCCGTACTGCAGGAGACCGACGCCGGTGGCGTACACGGGATTTCTGACAATGTCCTTCAAACCCGCCACGTCCCGCGGCGAGCCCAGACTGACCGGCATGTGGAAGATTTCTTCCGCCAGTTCAATCGCCCCTTCTATTTTTGACGCGCCCCCAGTGAGCACGATTCCGGCCGCAATCAGATCCTCAAAGCCACTCCGCCGCAGTTCAGCCTGAATCAGGGTGAACAGCTCGTCGTAGCGAGGCTCAACAACCTCGGCCAGCGCCTGCCGCGATAGCTCTTTGGCTGGCTTGTCACCGACTCCGGGAACCTTGATGGTTTCGTCGGGCCGGGCAAGCTGTGTCAGCGCACAGGCATACTTAATTTTGATTTCTTCGGCGTTCTGCGTCGGCGTTCGGAGCGCCATGGCGATGTCATTAGTGACCTGATCGCCGGCGATGGGAATAACCGCCGTGTGCCGGATGGCGCCGTCGGTAAAGACGGCAATGTCTGTGGTGCCCCCGCCGATGTCGACGAGGCAGACCCCAAGGTCGCGTTCGTCGTCTGTGAGCACCGAGTAGCTGGAAGCTAGCTGCTCAAGAATGATGTCGTTGACTTTGAGGCCGCAGCGTTCGATGCACTTCTCGATATTCTGCGCCGCGTTCACCGCACAGGTCACCAGATGTACTTTCGCTTCGAGGCGCACGCCGGACATGCCCAGGGGCTCTTTCACGTCCTCCTGCGTGTCGATGACGTACTCCTGCGGCAGGATGTGCAGGATCTTCTGATCCGCCGGGATCGCCATGGCCTGAGCCGCATCAATCACTCTGTCGATGTCCTGCGGGAGCACTTCTCTGTCGCGAATCGCGACGATGCCGTGGGAATTGATGCTGCGGATGTGACTGCCGGCAATACCTGCGTAGACCGAATCAATCTGACAGCCGGCCATGAGCTCGGCTTCCTCCACGGCGCGCTGGATCGACTGCACCGTCGACTCGATGTTAACCACCACGCCTTTCTTCAGACCGCGCGAGAAGTGAGAGCCGATACCAATGATCTCAAGCTCTCCTTCCGGCGTGACCTCGGCGACGATCGCGGCAACCTTGTTGGTGCCGATGTCCAGGCCCACCACGCGCTTCAGTTCGTTGTCAGAGGCCATAGGTCATTTCCGTACGTTGCTCTGTCATATTCGTGCTCTGGATCGATTCCGCGGCCTCGTCGTCCGCCGCCGCCAGTAGCGAAGCATCCGACTCCCGCCAGCGCACGGCTATGCCGTTGTGATAGCGCGCATCTACGGCAGCAATGTCCGTCACTCGCGTGCTCAGATGCTCCTGGAACACAAGCAGGAAGCGATCGAGCCGCTCATCCACAGATTCAGCGCCGAGCCTGATGGGGAGCGCCTCAACGGCTCCATTGCTGACGAGTACTTCCCACTCGCCAAAGGCGTTTTCACCGAGGTGCTCAATAAAGAGCCCAGCCGCCTCCGCCGCTTCGCTCAGCCGGTGAAACATTTCCATGGCATCCCTTGGCTCCGCGATCTCGCAGTCGAGACGCGGCAGATCAGAGGCGCCCACGGGCAGATGCACAACCCTGCCGTCACTGGCGAGATAGGCGTCCTGCCAGCGCGCCACAACCGCCGGCTTCTCCACTTCCAGATTTAACGTGCCCGGCCAGGCACGGCGTATGGCCACGGCCCGGGGCCAGGCAAGGCCTAGGATGCCGGCCTGCAGCGCATCGAGATCCGCCGAGAGAATGCCTCCGTCGAGGTGTTCGAGGACGGCAGCTTCGATGGCTTCGCGTTCCTCGGGTAACAGCTGCCCGGTCACGTTGACGCGCGTTACCGGCTGGTCGAGCTGCAGATAAACAAAACCGGCGACAAGCAGCAGCACCAGGAGCAGGGTTGTGGCTGTGAGCTTAGCCATCGGCAGCCCCCGTGAGCGCATTGGAGATCCGATTTACGTTACCGGCTCCCTGCACGAGAACTACATCATCAGGCTCTACCAGATCCGCAAGAATCGAGAGTGCTTCGTCGGGATCTTCCGCGAAGACAGGAATGAGGTTGGCCCGCTGGCGGATGCCCTGACAGAGCGCTTTGCCATCGGCCCCGGCGATAGGTGCCTCCCCGGCGGCATACACTTCGAGACAGACCAGGGCGTCCACGCCGGACAACACCCGGACGAAATCATCGTAGAGATCGCGGGTGCGGCTGTAGCGATGCGGCTGATAGACCATGAGCAGGCGTCGTTCCGGCCAGAGATCGCGAGCCGTGGCAATGACCGCGTCCACTTCCGTTGGATGATGCCCGTAGTCATCGACCACGGTGACCGTTTTGTCACCAAGCCGGACGCCAGCGCTGATCTGAAAACGTCGTCCGACACCTCTGAACTCCTCGAGCCCGGCAACAATGGCGTCGTCTTCAAGCCCTTCGTCCGTGGCCACCGCAATGGCCGCCAGGGCGTTCAGCACGTTGTGACGCCCAGGTATGGCGAGACGGATGGCCAGGGCTGGTCGGTCCGGACGGTGCACGTCAAAGCACCATCGGCCACCCTCAACCCGCACGTCCCGGGCCCGGAAGTCGCTGTCTTCGTTAAAGCCGTAGGTCAGCATAGGTCGCGACAGCGCAGGCAGAATCCCGAGGGTTTCCGGATCTTCCGCACAGAGCACGGCAGAGCCATAGAAAGGCAGCTGATGGACGAACTCGATGAAGGCGTTCTTCAGGGTGCTGAAATCATGGCCATAGGTCGCCATGTGGTCCTGATCGATGTTCGTGATCACCGCGGACATGGGCTTCAGCTGCAGAAAGGAACCGTCACTTTCGTCCGCCTCGGCAATGATGTAGCGGCTCAGACCGAGCTGCGCATTGCTGCCGGTGCTGTTCAGGAGACCCCCGATAACAAAAGTTGGGTCCAGCCGCGCCGCCTGGAAAATACTGGTGATCAGGCTCGTGGTGGTCGTTTTACCGTGGGTACCGGCGACGGCAATGCCATGACGGTAGCGCATGAGCTCGCCGAGCATTTCCGCTCGAGGCACCACGGGCACGCGCCCGTCGTGAGCGGCAACCACTTCCGGGTTGTCTTCCGTGACCGCGCTGGACACAACCACGACGTCGGCTCCGGTCACGTTTTCTGCACCGTGACCGATGCGCACCGTGGCACCCAGCCCTTCCAGACGCTCGGTGACCGAGGAGGCGCGAATGTCTGAGCCACTCACCGCATAACCCTGGTTGAGCAACACTTCGGCAATACCACACATGCCCGTACCGCCAATGCCAACGAAGTGAATGCGCCGGATCCGACCCATCTCAGGGACCTGGTAAGCGCTGACTTCAGCCATCTTCCGCCTCCCAGGCCGCTCGCAGCACAAGGGCGAGCATGGCGCAGCTGACGATGAGGCTGTTGCCGCCGTAGCTGACGAAAGGCAGCGTCAGGCCTTTTGTGGGCAGCACGCCGGTGTTTACCCCGAAACTCACCAGCGCCTGAAAGCCAAGCATAAGCGCCACGCCGTAGACCAGGTAAGCGGCAAAACGTTGCTCGAGTTCAAGCGCCTGGCGGCCGATGCGCAGCATCCTGAGGACCAGATAGGTGAAAAGCCCTATGACCAGAACGGCGCCAACGAGCCCGAGTTCTTCCGCGACTACCGCATAAATGAAGTCTGTTTCCGCCTCCGGCAGATAGAACTTCTGGATACCCTCACCCAGGCCAAGACCAAAGGTCTCGCCACGGCCAAAGGCAATGAGCGACTGCACGAGCTGATAACCGCCGTTATTCGGATCTGCCCAGGGATCAAGAAAGCCAAGCACTCGCGCCATCCGGTAGGGCTCCAGGTAAACGAGCAGCGTCAGGCCCGAAAGGCCGACGACGGCGATGAGCAGATAATGGCGCAGCCTCGCCCCGGCAAGAAACAGCAGGGCCGACGCCGCAGCGAGAATCACCACCGCAGTCCCGAAGTCCGGTTGGGCCAGAAGCAGCGCGGCGACCATGCCGACCATAGCCAGGGGTTTCAGCAGCGCCAGCGTGTCATCAGCGATCTCTTCGTGGAAACGCGCCAGGTAACCGGCGAGATAAACGAGCAGGAAAAACTTCGCGGTCTCGGCGGGTTGCAGCGTAAAGCCGCCAAGGGGAATCCAGCGCTGGGCGCCGTTTGCTTCGAGGCCAATACCGGGCACGAGCACCAGGGCGCAGAGTACCGCCGCGGCCAGCCAGGCGAGCCGATACACGGACTGCCAGACAACCAGCGGAATCAGCGCAACCACCGCAAAACCAACAAGCGCCAGGAGCAGGAACACAACCTGTCGCGGCAGCAGGGCCGGATCTACGGCAATGCCGGTGGAGGTCACCATGACTGTTCCCAGCGCCAGGATCAGCAGCCAGGAGAGGAGCAGCGATGTGTCCAGGCGCTCGATCATGCCGCCAGCGCCTCCACCGCCCGGGTGAAGTGTTCGCCGCGGGCGGCAAAGTTCGGGTACATGTCGAGGCTTGCGCAGGCGGGGGACAGCAGCACCAGATCTCCAGGCCCAGCCAGCTCCGCGGCGGTTGCCACAGCTTCATCGAGATCGGCAACGGCGTGGGTGACGGCGGCACTGCCGAGGGCAGCGGCCAGCGCGGGGGCATCCCGACCCAGAAGAACCAGTGCGCGGACGTGGCGGCGGACCAGTTCCTGCAACGGGCGGAAATCGGCACCTTTACCGTCGCCACCGGCAATGAGCACGATGCGGCCATCCCCCTCGAGCGTAGCACCAAGGCCCGCCAGCGCCGCCTCCGTGGCACCAACGTTGGTTGCCTTCGAGTCGTTCACATAGGCCACACCCTGGCGCTCGCGGACCCGTTCGCAGCGATGCGGCAGTCCCTGGTAGGACTCAGCACCGCGGGCAAGCGCTTCAGGCTCAGCACCGGCCGCGGCCGCCATTGCCATGGCAGCAAGCACGTTCAATTCATTGTGCGTTCCGGCGATCGGCAGAGCACGAGTCGGCAGTACGGGCTCAAGGCCACGAACCAGCCAGCGCTCACCTGCTTCCTGACGCACACCCCAGTCACTGGCCGATACCGGTGCATCGCCGCCAAAGGAGGTAAAGGGCACGGCCGCCGGCGGATAGGTGGCCGACTCGCCACGATGAACGACTGCCAGCTCACAATCGCGATAGATCCGCTGCTTCGCGGCGAGATAGGCTGCCATGTCGCCGTGCCGATCGAGATGGTCTTCCGTCAGATTCAGGATCGTCGCCGCCAGGAAATGATGGGCTGACGTCCGCTCGAGCTGAAAACTCGACAGCTCCAGTACATAAACCTCCGCTTCCAGATCAAGGAGGTCGAGGGCCGGTTCACCGAGGTTGCCACCGGCCACGGCCTTGCGGCCGGCGGCAGTAAGCAGATGCCCGACCAGCGAGGTGACAGTACTTTTACCGTTCGTACCCGTGACCGCAAGAATCGGCGCGGCTGCCGCCTCGCAGAAAAGATCGATGTCGCTCACCACCGGCACCTCGGCCGGAAGCCCTGCAAGCAGCGGATCATCAAGGGCAACACCCGGGCTCAACACAACGCGTGCGGCCTGCCTGTAGTCCACGCTGACAGCAGCGAGATCGCAGCGTACTTCAGGAAAATCAGCCTGCAGCGCTGCGAGCCCCGGCGGCGCCGAGCGGCTGTCGACAACCCGCAGCTCTCCAGGGTCCATCTGCGAGGCCAGATAACGCACACAGGACAGCCCCGTCACGCCGAGGCCGACAATGATCTGCTCCTGCGGTCCGTTCATGACACTCATCTGAGCTTCAACGTTGAGAGCCCGATCAACACCAGGACAAGGGTGATGATCCAGAAACGCACGATGACCCGCGGTTCAGGCCAACCCTTAAGTTCGAAGTGATGATGGATGGGCGCCATCCGGAAGATGCGCTTGCCCGTGAGCCGGAAGGAAGCGACCTGCAGAATCACGGAAACGGTCTCGAGCACAAAGAGCCCACCCATGATGAAGAGCACAATCTCGTGGCGAACAATCACAGCTACCACCCCAAGGGCAGCACCAAGCGCAAGCGCGCCGACATCGCCCATGAAGACCTGCGCCGGATAGGTGTTGAACCACAGGAAACCCAGGCCTGCACCGGCCAGCGCCGCGCAGAAGATCGCCAGCTCGCCGACGCCAGGAATGTAGGGCATGCTCAGGTAGTTGGCAAAAATCGTATTGCCCGTGGCATAGGCAAAGATGCCCAGTCCGGCGGCAACGAAGACTGCGGGCATGATCGCCAGCCCGTCGAGACCGTCG
>JBCDDI010000078.1:0-10531 GCA_039180365.1 Pseudomonadota bacterium | reverse complement strand
TTGACCCGGAGCCCATGGCCCTGGACGACATTCAGTACACGGGCACACTCAACCTCGCGCACACGGCCAAAGGTCTACGCCTTATGCAGGTGGAAATGAGCGCTGCTTCCACTCGCGTTGAGCGCCTCTCGGCGCGCCTCGAGGGCTTTGATGGTGCGGCCTGGGGTGATGCGCTGATCGCCCCGACGCAGGTGATTGCAGCCTCCGTTGCCAACCTGCGCGCCGAATTTCCGCCGGTGCGTTTCGTCTGCCTGCCGGACGAACTGGCATTTACGGGCACGGAAGCGGTCGCATGAAGCTTGCAGACAGGGTCGCCATCATCACCGGTGGCGGTCGCGGCGTTGGCGCTGCGACAGCGCGACTGCTTGCTGCTGACGGCGCCAGCGTGGTGGTCAATGATCTGGATCCCGAGGTGGCGGAGCAGAGCGCTCTTGAGATCCGCGATGCCGGTGGCAACGCCATCGCCTGCGCTGGTGACGTCACTGCCGGTGAGTTTCCCGAGGATCTGATTGCGAGCACCTTGGATGCCTTCGGCGGCATCGACATCATCGTCAACAACGCCGGTTACATCTGGAACGGGGCCATGCACAACCACAGCGATGAGCAGTGGCAGGCAATGCTCGACGTGCACGCCACGGCGCCCTTCAGAATTCTCCGGGCTTTTGCGCCCTGGTTGAAAACCCGAGCCCGGGAGGAGATTGCGATCGACGGCGTTGCCCGGTGCCGCAAGGTTGTTAACGTCTCGTCCGTATCAGGCACAACAGGCGCTGCAACGCAGATTGCTTACTCGGCGGGAAAAGCAGCCGTGGTCGGAATCACCAAAACCCTCGCGAAAGAGTGGGGGCGTTACAACGTCACCGTGAACTGTGTGGCCTTCGGCCACATCGAAACCCGACTTACGCAAGCCTATGACGACGCCCCGCCGACCATTGAGGTGGCAGGAAGAAGTCACCGGGTGGGCCTCACCCAGGATCAGATTGAAGGCGTGCAGCGCGCGTCGGCCCTCGGTCGCAGCGGCCGCCCGGAGGATGGTGCCGGAGCGATTTATCTCTTCTGCATTCCGGAATCCGACTACGTGACCGGCGAGGTGCTCACCTGCTCCGGGGGAAGTTGATCCTTACGCCAACGTCATCGCCACCAAGCTGCTCCGCCGTGGAGTCGCGACGCCGGTTCGGACCGAAAGAGTAGACGAACAACACCGCATCCTGACGATCCTTCGAACACCGGTGGCGCAGCCAGTAGGGTTGATTCCAGGGATCGAGGTAATAGTCGCGGCGGGTCGGATCGAGGTGTTCAAGCGCGTGGAAGGCGCTGCCTTCCGTACGGCCTCCGTAATCCTGAGTAAAGGTATAGAAGCGCTTGTGGACGCCGCAGCGTGAACGGTAGTGGCGTGTCCGGAGATCCTCTGCCAGGGCTTCTACTTCGAGTTGCGCCTGTTCGAGATCGACTTCCTGCCCGGCACGGGTCAGCGCCCAGGGCGTCAGGAGCGCGAGGCCCAGCGCGATTGCAACGGCGCCGAGCCCCGTCCGCGAAGGCACATCGTTGCCGTAGCCTGCGGCCGTGAGAAGCAGCCCCAAGCCGAGCCCGAGTTCCACCCACTCACCGGAGTAGGACCAGGGATAAGTGAGATAGACGGCGATCAGGGCGAGAAAGCCTGGAATGATCCAGGCCCCCGGAACCGGTACTCGTTCGGCAAGCCAGGGTCCCAGGCCCGGGAAATAACGCAGCAGCGGGAAAAGCACACCGAAGCCGGCCAGCAAAGCAAGCAGCACCGCCTGGCGCACGCCGTCGGCCGCAAGGTTGTGCACGTTCAGTTCCTGCTGGAAGTTTTCAGCCAGGAAGGCTTCCGGCGGCTGGTAACCAAGCACCCGTTGCCCCCAGCTGATTTCTTCGCCAGCGATGAGTGCGGAGCCAAGGGCAAAAAGACTCATGTACAGGGAGAGCCAGACCTGCTGCTTGCCACCTGCGGTGAAGAGAGCCCGGACCGCCAGCAACGCAGCACCGGCGAAAGCGTAAAAGGACAGCCACTCGATGGGGCCGTCCTCCTGGCTGAGTTGCTCAAAGCTGCCGGGAGCCAGGCCGTTTATCAGGGCGGCGGCGGCCAGCGAGGAGATGATGAGGATAGAGGCAAGGGCGCCGTTGCCTGATCCCGTACTACCGACAAATTGCCCTGTCTTACCCATCGGGAGATTGTAACCGCACCTGCAACTGAGCCACGGTCTCCAGCGCCGCCGTCAAGGTCTGCGGCGCGCTCAGTCCGGTGAAGGTTACAGTTTCATGACTTCCTGGAAAGCCAGCTGTGACGGGGCTTTATCGCTTCTTGCGAGCGGGAATTGGCAACGGTTCGTCACACAAGCGTCATAGTCCCATCACCCCACTGTCATATAGCCGACCTAGCATGCGCTCGCATTAGGCAAGCCCCGTCGGCGTGCCTGTTTTCGGTTATCACAGTCTAAAAATCGACAATCCCCGGGGGATAAGATCTATGTTCCTTAAGAAAGTGCTGTTTGCGGGCGCGGCTATGCTGTTGCTGGCGGCCTGTGAAGGTGGCGACGTCAACATCAACGCCAACGACAACTCCGTAAACACCGATAACTCGGTCAGCGGTGGCGGCGGTTCCAACAACCCGTGCGCGCAGTACACGGATCCGGATACGCAGAACGTTGTGCAGGGGGCCTTCGACGGCAGTAACTGCAGCTACGATTCCAACTTCGTGGGTGCAGGCAACCCGTTGACGGTGGATCTGACCATCCCCTTCATCACCGGCGTGCACATCTTCCAGGATTCTCTCTTCGTCGGGGAAAACTGCGAAGACAATACGGACTGTGGTGGCCCGCCGCCGCAGGCACCGAACAGCCCGACCCCGGGCGGTGTGCCGGAAGGTACGGTGCTGACCATCCAAGCCGGTGCCCAGCTCGCCTGGACGCAGTCTTCGGATTACCTGCTGATCAATCGCGGTTCGCAGATCATTGCAGACGGCAGCCCGACGACGCCCATCATCTTCTCGTCTTTCACCGATCTGGTCAGCGGCACGGTAGACCCGGAAGCGGTGGCGCAGTGGGGCGGTATGGTCATCAATGGTAACGGCCGTACGAACAAGTGCACGCAGGCGCAGGCCGACGCGCAGGACTGCCACATCACCTCCGAGGGCCAGCCTTCGCAGTTTGGCGGCAACAACAACGCGGAAAGCTCCGGCATTCTTCGCTACGTGCAGGTCAAGCACACGGGCTTTGAGGTAGTCGATGGCGACGAGCTGAATGGCATCACCTTTAACGCCGTCGGTTCCGGCACGGTCGTCGAGAACGTTCAGGCTTACTCCACCTCCGATGACGGTCTCGAGTTCTTCGGCGGTGCGGTGAACGTTACGAATTTCGTTGGCCTGTACATCAATGACGACTCCCTCGACTATGCGGACGGCTACGTGGGTACGATCACCAACGCCCTCATCATCCATGGTCTGAATACCGGCAACCGCTGCATAGAAGCGGACAACCAGGGGTCTTCCGGTGACTTCGACGCTGAGCCTCGCGCCGCAGGCACGGTCAACAACATGACCTGCATCATCTCTGCCCAGGACGGCAGCATCCGCGGTGATTCCGAAGGTCCGCTGCTGCGTCGTGGCGCCGCCACCGTGATGAATAACAGCATCATTATCGACGCTTACGCCCGGGTGCTGGAGAGTCGCGACGGCAATGAGTGTTCCGAGTTGAACAACCAGGCGACTTACGAGCAGGCCCTCACGAACACGCTGACTGCTTTCAACAGCACCATCAACGCCTGTCAGAACCCGGCGCAGGATGATGCTGACGTGCCAGCCGTTATCCCGGGTTTCACCCCGACCTTCGCCGACTTCGCGGACTGGTGGCTGAATGCCGGTAACAACAGCGACAACGTCGTGATCACCGCTTCCGACAGCGCCAACCTGGTGGTCCTCAATGGGATTTACACCGCCCCGGCCTTTGCCGATGACGCGGGTGTTGCCTTCACGGTAACCCCTGTCGCCGTACCTAACGGTGCAACCAATGCCGATGGTGACCCGATCATCGGCGCCGTATCCGCCGACAACGACTGGACGGCCGGCTGGACCTTCGGTCTGGTGGACACGGCGAACGGTGGTCGTCTCTGGTTCAACCCTTCCACCGGTGCTGCACCGTAAGGGACCCGTTGAACCAACCTGATCGAGGACACGCATGAACAATGCAACAAAAATCCGCTCGATTAGGCGTTCCGGCATGGCCATCGTATTTACGATGGCCAGCCTGGCTCTCAGCCAGGGCGCGAACGCCGAAGAGGCGGAGGCTCCACAGGTCGAGCAGGCGGATCCCACCGAGATCGAGGAAGTGGTCGTCATCGGCCGCTACCGCGCGGCGGCGACGGACATCGTCTCCGAGCGCATCGAATCCGATGTGCCCATGGATTTCCTCGACGCCGAGGGAATCTCGCGGGTCGGCGACACGAACGTTGCCTCTGCCCTGCGTCGGGTTCCTGGGGTTACGCTGGTGCAGAACCAGTTCATCTATGTGCGCGGCCTGGGGGAGCGCTATTCGAGCAATCAGCTGAATGGCTCATCGGTGCCTTCGCCAGACCTGACCCGTAACGTACTGCCGCTGAATATCTTCCCGGCAGAGATCATCGACGCCATATCCGTGCAGAAGGGCTTCACCCCGGATCTGCCGGCAGACTTTGGCGGTGGCAACATCGACATCCGGACCCGAGCGATTCCCGAGGACCGCGTGTTCACGGCAAAGATCAACACGGGCTGGAACTCCGACAGCAGCGACGACGGTGTCACCTACAGCGGTGGTTCTGACGATCGCTGGGGTACCGACGATGGCAGCCGGGCTCTGCCTCTGGAGATCATCAACGGTATCCAGGACTTCCGGGGCAACTTCTCGCCCCTGAATATTCAGAATCTGGCGAGACAGTCCGGTGATCCGATCTCCATCCTGGAAGCAGAGACCATCAACCGCGAGCTCGCAACCTCTTTGAACCGCAATCTGGATCTCACGCCGAAAGAAATGCCCGCGGACTTCGACGCCGAACTTACCGGCGGCTATCGCTGGTTCCTCGGTGAAGACTGGGAGGTTGGCTTCCTGGCGCTTGGTAGCTACTCAAACAAGTGGCGCAACCGCGACCGTTCCGTCAAAGAAGTCACGCTGCCCACCCAGTCATTCTCTGAAACACGGCGGACCATCAACCAGGTGACGATGACGGCGGGTCTGAACGTTGGCGTACGCTTCACGCCGGACCACGAAATCAAGTGGTTCAACATGTTCCTCCGCAATACGGAAGACGAGGCATCGGTGACGGTCAACTGTAAGCAGGGCCAGTTCAACGACTGTGTCGACTTCCAGACTCAGGAGGTGTTGCAGGACATCCGCTTTGAGCAGCGTGATCTGGACGTTACCCAGTTTATGGGTACGCACAAGATCGGCGACGCTACGCTGGAAAAACTGCCGGAATGGCTCGGCTGGCTGGAAAACGTCCGGGACAGTGAGATCACCTGGTTCTACACCGACTCGAAAGCAACAACCGATCTGCCGCAGGAGACACGGGCGAAGTTTGTGGAAACCTTCGATGCGGATACCGGTGCGATCCTCACCTCGGAAATCCGCAATATCAACAATGCCCTGGAACTCCGTTATTCAGATCTCTTTGACGATCTGGAGAGCTGGGGCGGGACGTTGATGGTGCCCTTTACCGGCAACTCCTGGGATCTCGAACTCTCCGGCGGCGGTAAATACGATCGTAAAGGTCGCAGCTACCAGCAGACCAACATGGGTCTCGGTACCTTTAATCCGACCTTCCGCGAAATCGCGGCCGGCGACGTTTCTGAAGTTTTCAGCGATGAGAATGTGTTGAATCCGCGCTTCGGCAATGAGCTCTTTCTGGGTATCGGCCAGTTTGGCACGGAATCCTACGGGGCCGGACAGATCACCGAGGCCGGTTTCGGTAAGTTCGACCTGCTGATCAACGATAGCTGGCGCTTCTCCGGTGGCGCCCGGTGGGAAAACTTCAAGCAGCTGTCTGTGCCCATCAATTACCTGAACTTCAACGGCCAGCGGATCCCGCTGACCCCGGAAGAGATCGAGGCTTCAACGGTGATCACAGACGACTGGTATCCGGCCTTTGCGGCCACCTGGATACGGCCGCAGTTCTGGAGCGACGAGTTCCAGCTCCGGTTCGCCTGGTCAGAGACGGCCGCCCGGCCCGATCTTCGAGAGATCTCCGCGTCGACCTATCTCGATCCGCTGACGGAAGCGCGCGTGCGCGGTAACCCGAACCTGGTGCCCTCGGATCTGAAGAACTACGACCTTCGCGCCGAATGGTTCTGGGATTCCGGTGACAACTTCACGGTCTCGGCCTTCTATAAGGACATTTCGCAGCCGATCGAGACGATTCAGGGCGGTGCGACGGAAGACAACATCATCTTCACCTTCATCAATGCAGATACAGCAGAGATTTATGGTGTCGAAGTTGAAGGTCTGAAGTCCCTCGGCTTCCTGTCCGGCGGCGGTTGGTCGGAGCAGTTCTACATTTCCGGCAACGCGACCTTGAGCGATTCCGAGGTGAATATCGCCGAGACCATCGGTGGTGACATCACCAATCGAACCCGGCGTCTGACGCAGCACTCCGAGTGGGTGGCGAACGTACAGTTGGGCTTCGACTCCTTTAACGCCAAGCACGGTGCGACGCTGGTCTATAACGCCTTTGGTCCGCGGATTTTCTTCGCCGGCATCAACGGCCAGGACGACGCTTTCGAGCAGACGTTCCACTCGCTCGACTTCGTGTACTCGTTCTATCCGACGGAAAATCTGAGCTTCAAGCTGCGCTTCCAGAACATCCTCGATCAGACCACGCGGATTGATCAGGTGAACTCGGAAGGCGAGGAGGTCAGGGTCCTCGAGCAGACGGTCGGTACAACCTTCCTGTTCGACGTCCGCTACGAACTCTAGGCTCAAACTGGTCCCAACGCGGGCATCGGACTCAGGTTTTCCTGAGAACCGATGCCCGTTTTTTTCTGAGAGAGATGAGCAGTTTTCTTGTTTTCTTGGCTGGTTTTGAGCCATCCACGCAGAAAATTTTCATTTCCTGCTCAGCTTTCGGGCGCAAAATAGCCGCCATGTTTTGCGCAGCTCTGACAGTTTACGTAGCTCTGACAGAGAGCCGCGGCCCCACTCCGGCGAGGGGGCTCCGACGATCCGGGGGATCCAGCGGACCGAGTGCCTGGATCACGGTCGCTACCCTGTTGGCCTGCCTGTCTTTCACCGCGGCGATGCCTGCAACTGCCGACCCCTTGTCGGCAGGAGCTTCATCATCGAAGGCTTCATCGGCGAAGGCTTCGACAGGCGCTAATGGCGCCCGGGAACAAACCCGCATTGCCGCCCATCGCGGTGCGGTAGATGGGGCGCCCGAAAACACCCTCGCGGCTTTTGACCGCGCGACATCGATTGGCGCAGATCTCATCGAAGTGGATCTTCGGGTGACCGCTGACGGGCATATCGTGGTGCTGCATGACTCCCGGGTGAATCGCACGACAGACGGTCGGGGGAAAGTCCGCAAGATGACCCTTGCTGAGCTGCGGCGTCTGGACGCCGGCCGCGGTCAGGTTGTGCCGACGCTTGAAGAAACCCTGGCTTTTGTCGGCGGCCGGAATGTCGGGCTGCTGCTCGACGTCAAGGACAGTCGGCGTATGGATCCCATGATGCTGGCGGCGGCCATTGATCGACACGGTTTGAGTGATCGCGTCCTGATCGGCACCCGATCGCTCGAACTCGCGCAGGCCCTCAGGGCCCTGGACCCGGAGCTGAAGCTTCTGGCCATGGTCAAATCACCGGCGCGTATGGACGACTACCTGGCCCTTGATGTGCACGCGGTGCGCCTCTGGTCACGGTGGCTCCGGTCGAGCCCTTCGCTTGCCGATGAAATCGGCGAGTCCGGTGCGGAAGTCTGGGTCATGACAGGTGGGCTCAAGGGGCGACGGCTGGCACAGGCCCTGCGCCAGGCCGATGGTGTGATCACCGATCACCCAGAGCACGCCCAGGCGCTTCTCCCTGAGCGCCGCCTCGCCACCGCTTACTAAGTTTTCACAGCCATCGTGTAACCTGCCGAAACGGGTCCTGAGGCAGCCGCAAGCCATGTCTGAAGATAGTCCGGACGCGCAGCAGTCCGGTCCAAAGCACTCGAGCGATTTGAGCGCCCCGACTCAATTGGACGCGCCTGAAGATCCTGGCCCGAAGCCGCCCGTGACCAGACAGCGGGCGCCGCAGGGCGATCTGGTTACCTCTGCGGTCGGCCGACTGTTCCGGATCGGCTCCGTTGCCACGAAAGTCGGCATGTCGCTCGCCACCCAGCAGGCGACGAGTTTCTTTTTCTCGGATCCCATTGCCCAGGCCAGGAAGACCGAGAAGTTCATGCTCAACGCCATGCGGGTCACCGAAGCCCTCGGCGAGCTTAAGGGTGCTGCCATGAAGGTGGGCCAGATGCTCTCGGTACACGAGGGGCTCTTGCCACCGGAAGTGAACAGCGTGCTGCGCAGCCTGCAGAACGAGGCGCCGCGTGTCCCCTTCGAACGTATGGATGCGGTGCTCAGAGCCGAGGTGCCCTTCGACGATCTCTTTGCAGAGCTCGAGCCGGAAGCGATCGCCGCTGCCTCCATCGGCCAGGTTTACCGAGGGAAACTCAAGGACGGCCGCGCCGTTGCAGTGAAAATTCAGTATCCAGACATCGACCAGGTCGTGCGCTCCGACCTGAAGAATCTGAAGAAGCTGTTTGGCGGTATTGTGGGCATGGTTGCCGAAGTAGACTTCGATGAGGTCTGGGAAGAGCTTAAGGATCGGCTCCTCGAAGAGCTCGATTACGAGCTTGAAGCCGCCAACATGGCCCGCATGGCGGATCTGCACCGGGATATCCCCGAAGTTCTGGTGCCGCGGGTGATCCCGGAGGCGTCCAGCCGGCGGGTCTTAACGATGGAATACCTGCCGGGCATCGCTCCCGCTGATGCCTGCTCCGAACGCTACAGTCAGGAGGCGAGGGATCGCTGGGGCCGCGTGTTGCTCGAGTTCACGATTCGCGGGCTTCTCGAGCAGCGTTTTCTCCATGCCGATCCGAACTTCGGCAACTACGCCTTCCTCGACGATGGCAGACTCATCGTCTACGACCACGGCTGCATGAAGGTGATCCCCGAGGCGCTCGCCGGCAACTATGGGCGGGTACTCGGAGCGCTCATTGCCCAGGATCTTGAGGTCTTGCCGCAGATTCTCTACGACATGGGGATCTACAAGCGCAAAACCGGGAAACCGGTGTCGCGGAGCATACTCGATCCCATGGCCCGGGAGGCCATGACCATCGTTGGCTCGGAACCTTTCCGCTTCAGCGACGAGACGGAGATCTACGATCTGATTTTTGATGCGAAGGCCGAATATCTGACCGAGCTCACGGACGTTGGCCTGCCGCCGGATCTGGTGTTTGTGAACCGCACGCTGTCAGGACTGTTCGGCAATCTCTGTCGACTTCAGGCCGAGGGCTCCTGGGCGGAAGTGCTGGCGCCTTACGTCGAGCGAGCAATTCAGACAGCCGACCTGGACTGCTGACGACTAGAGCGCTTCGAGAACGATGGGGAAGCTGTTCCCGTCGGCGGTTTCCACCCCCACGGTAAACGTGCTCCCCTCGCGGCTGTAGCTGAGGCCCGCCAGCCCCCCAGGCGTTACGGCTTTAAAGCGCACGAGACTGTCTTCCTGAGTGACCAGTTCCATGGTTTGCGGGCTGCCCGGTCGGGGTTCATAGCCAGGGCCCCACTGCTGGAGATGAAGCACAAGGGAGTCGTCCTTTTCTTCGATAACGATGAACTCAACCATTGCTGTACCGTCGGGCCCGTACATGCGAACCCAGGCGCCGATGCTGCCGGCCTTTGGCTGAGTCCAGTTCTCCTCAAGGGTAACGTCCGGTCCAGCGGGCCCGGCCCAGGATCCTGTCATCCAGGCGAGATCATCTATACCTGCCTGCGCAGTACCGGTGAAGGCGCCAACCAGAGTCAGCAACGTTAAGCGGCTCGTCAGTTGAGTGAGCCGATTTCTGCCTTGAGCCCCTGTCTTTACCGATGCTTCCCTCATGGATCTATCTCCCGCTCTACTGGCTATTGCCCGCCTGCTTGACAGGGCTTTGACGGGAACATGCGCTAGACTCAGCTCATTCGCAAGGTCCTCGGTCAGGCGGGGATCAATAGAACAGGGTCGACGGGGGCAAAGATGGCTGATCAGAGCAGGTCCGGAGGCGGTTCAGGAGGCATGCCCGCCTGGCAGTCCATGGTGGGTACTTTGGCGGCCATCACAGTGGCTTCCTTTGTTGCTGTCATGGGCAGCGCCGGTGGGCTCGTGGTTAACGGCATCTCTGCCCTTGCCCTTGCCTGCATCGCCGCCTTCGCCATTCAGTGGCTTGCCTTCATTCCGGCGTTTCTTAAGCAGACTGAACACTTCTTCGATCTGACGGGCTCCCTGACCTATATCAGTCTCGCGATCTTCGGCGTGTTCAT
>JBCDDI010000077.1:0-10545 GCA_039180365.1 Pseudomonadota bacterium | reverse complement strand
TAGCCTTCATGAAAGCCTTACCGAATATCCTCTTCATTACCGCTGATCAGTGGCGGGGTGATTGTCTGTCTGCCCTCAGGCACCCCTGTGTGCGCACGCCGCATCTCGATGCCTTGGCCGGGGAGGGTGTGCTCTTTACCCGCCACTACTGCCAGGCTGTGCCTTGCGGTCCGAGCCGCGCTTCACTGCATACGGGCCTGTACCTCATGAATCACCGTTCGGTGCTCAATGGCACGCCCCTCGATCGACGCCATCGCAGCTGGGCGCAGCGCCTGCGCGAGTCAGGCTACGATCCCGTGCTCTTCGGCTACACGGACACAAGCGCGGACCCGCGCGACTATGCGCCGGATGCGCCGGAGCTCAAGACCTATGAAGGCGTGCTGCCGGGGTTGAAGCCGGAAGTGCTGTTGAACGAAAGCGACGTGTCCGCCTGGGCCGAGTGGCTCGAGGCGCAGGGGGTTGCGGTGCCGGAACGCGGCTACAACCTCTATACGACCAAGCAGGATCAGCCTGAGTGGGAGCAGGGCGGGCCAGGCCCTGCGCCGCTGGCGCTCGCGGCCGAACACCATGACACCCGCTTTCTCACCGATTGCGCCATTAACTACATTCAGGGGCGGACGGATCCCTGGTGTGTGCATCTGTCTCTACTGCGACCGCATCCGCCGTGGATTGCTCCGGAGCCTTACAACCGGCTCTATGCGCCGGACGAGCTGCCGGGCTTTCGTCGCGCCGCCTCGGCCGAGGCGGAAGCGGCTCAGCATCCTTATCTGGCCTGGCAGCTCGGGCAGCGTTATTACACTGCACCGGAGGAAAAGCGCCTCAGGCGCATGAAAGCCAGCTATTTTGGCCTCATGAGTGAGGTGGATGATAACGTCGGTCGTCTTGTTGAGGCCCTGCAGGCAGGCGGTGCCTGGGACAATACGCTCATTCTCTTTACCGCCGATCACGGCGAGCAGATGGGTGATCACTGGTTGCTGGGCAAGTGCGGTTACTTTGATCAGTCCTACCACGTGCCGATGATTCTTCGGGATCCGAGAACGGCCGCGGATCAGAACCGCGGCAGCGTGTGCGGCGAGTTTACGGAACACGTGGATGTCATGCCGACGCTCCTCGACTGGCTGGGGCTGGCAGCAAATCCGGAGCTGGACGGTGCGTCTCTCGTACCCTTTGTTGAGGGTGATGTGCGGCCCGAGCGCTGGCGCCAGGCGGCGCACTGGGAATTTGATTTTCGAGACCCCGTAGAAGGTGCTGCGGAAACCGCCCTGGGGCTGCCTCAGCACGCCTGCAACCTGGCCGTGATTCGCGACGAGCGCTACAAGTACGTGCATTTTGCCGGGCTGCCGCCGCTGCTCTTTAATCTGGAAGAAGACCCGGATGAGCTCCTTAACCGGGCCGATGATCCCGGCCTGGCTTCAGTCCGGCTGGCCTATGCTGAGCAGCTTCTCTCCTGGCGGTCGCGACACCTAGATCAGACCCTGACGCATGTGCGGCTCACAGACGACGGGCCTGTGGCCCGACCCGGTTCGCGCTGGTAGCTGGGCCGGGGCTTAAGGCCTCCTCAATAGTTTGCCAACTGCATCATCCGCCCACCTTCATCATGCGCGAGCCGTGGTAGCGCACGGAAATGATCTCGCCGCCGTCATCGCGCTCGAAGAACCAGCCCTCGCCGGGGCCTTCGTCATCTTCCCGGATCCGCTCAAAGTGATCGCCGTCAACCTGCTCGAGCTTGCGCTGATCAGCTGAGGGATCGTCAGCGGGCAGAGATAACACAACCAGCTGCTCTTCCACCTGCACCAGCGCAACCTCGCTCGCCCAGGGGTCGCTGTGGTAGAGGCCTTCGTAGGCAGACAAATCTGCTGGTGCTTCCTCCGGCGCACTATCGGAAGGTGCAGCGGAATCTTCGGTGGCTTCTGCCGCCGCCTGCAAGGCGGGCCGCAGGACTTTGTAGATGCCGCTGATCAGGGCAAAGGGATCCGTGCCGCTGGCGTTAGTCAGCACGATCACTGCTATCTTGTGCTTCGGTTGCAGGGCAAAGCCGGTGGTATAACCCGGGCAGCCGCCACCGTGGCTGACGGTCGTGTCTCCATCGGTGTTCGACACGTTGAAACCGAGTCCCCAGGTGGTCTTCCAGTTTGGATCCACCCACTGCACTCGCTGCATCTCGCGCAGGGTGCTGGCCTTCAGCACCTCTTCGCCACCATCTTCGAGGAGCCGCAGCTGCCAGGCCGCGAAGCTCGCCAGATCCCGGACGTTGGAAGTAAAGCCCGCCGCCGGAACGATCCCTGCGGTGTCGAAGGCCGCAACCCGACGGCGATCGCCGCTTCGCTCAAGGGCGCTGTAGCCATAAGCCAGTTCCCGGCCGTGCAGATCCTCGGGGAAGTTAGGCCGGGTTTCTGCCAGTTCAAGCGGATCCAGAATCTCTGCCTGGACCAGCTCCGCATAGGGCATGCCTGCTCGGGCTGCTGCAATTTCTCCCACCAGCGTCAGCGCCAGATTTGAATACTGGAAAAAGGTGCTGGCGGGGTAGAGCGTCTCCTGGTCGCTGAGTCCGGCGATGAGTACCTCCCGGGTCGGAAAGGGATAATCCGGATTCCAGTACATGCCCACCGCTTCCCGAGGCAAGCCGGAAGAGTGCGTGAGCAGCGTGCGCACGGTGATGGGGCCGCTGTCTGCATGCGCTTGCGGAAGGTCGAACCAGTCCAGATGTGAGGCCACCGTATCGTCGAGCTGGAGCCGTCCGGCGTCACGCTGCTGCATGAGGGCGATGCTGGTGAAGAGTTTGGAGATAGAACAGATGCTGTAGAGCGTGTCTGCGGTGGCGGGCGTTCTTCGGCGCACGTTGGCGTACCCGTAGCCGGCTTCCCAGACGAGCTCGTCGCCATAGACGACGCCAACGGATAGCCCGGGCACTCGTTCGTAGATCTGGTGCGCCTCGAGCCATCGGACGAGCAACGCGATGTTGCCTTTGACCTTCGGATGATCGGCAAGCTCGGCGCCCTGAGCGACCGGGATCAACAAGCAGAACAGTGTGATAGCAGCGGCTCGACCGGACAGCTTCATAGCCATGGTGACTCCCTTCAACGAAGGGTTGAGGCTACCCTTCCCCGGCGCGTTCTGATACCCGCGCAAAAAAAAACCGGCGGACCCAGGTCCGCCGGTTGTGTCTCAGCCGATAGGCAGGATCAGAAGTTGTAAGCCGCCTCCAGGAAGAACTGGCTGCCACGTCTGAAGTTGCACTGCTGATCATCCCCGTCAGCGGGTCTGAAGGGCGCAGGGCCACAGCCGGTAATGATCTGCTCGTCGGTGAGGTTGGTCCCAATCAGGCTGAGCCGCCAGTTGTTGTTGATCCCCCGGAGCGAGACGTTCAAATCGATCGTCTCGTAGCTGCCCTGAACCAGGTCGCCGCGGGGATTGTCGATGGGATTAAAGGTTTCGAAGGTGGTGCCCCCGGCGATGTAACTGTCTGAAAAGAAGATGTTCGGCATGATGCTGAGCCTCATGGTCCGCCCAACGTTGATGTCCCAGACCATCGCGATGTTGCCGGAAAAGGTCGGCGCAGCGCCGGAGTCCCGACCTGAGAGGTCCTCTCCACCGGCCGTTTCTGCGCCCTCGGTCACTTCTGCGTCGAGGAAGCCCCAGGCGCCGAAGAAACTCAAGCCGTCGACCGGCGTTACCCAGTTGAAGTCAACGTCCAGACCGCGGGTCCGCACCTCACCGGCGTTGAAGGTATCGAAGCCGAACACCTCCGGATTGAAGAGCTGCACCTGCTGGTCGCTGTAATCGTAGGTGAAGGCTGTCAGGTTCAAGACAAGGGTTCCGTCAACCAGCGTGGAACGCATGCCGAGCTCGAAGCCTTCGGAGGTTTCGGAATCGAAGCTCAAGGTATCCACTGCAGCCTGTCGCACTACCGGGTCGTCACTGTTCAAATCTTCGAAGAGCTGCCCGGACGTGGGGAGCGTGTTGTTATCGACGCCGCCGGATTTGAAGCCCGATTTGT
This sequence comes from Pseudomonadota bacterium, assembly GCA_039180365.1. GTDB lineage: Bacteria > Pseudomonadota > Gammaproteobacteria > Pseudomonadales > Azotimanducaceae > SZUA-309. Next base: position 6,548 of record JBCDDI010000077.1, on the reverse strand, counting down.
AGGCACCGTAGAAGGACAGGTAATCGTTATGGAGATAGCGGAGTACCAGCTCAGGGTTCCAGTTGTCGTCTTCGAACTCGACGTCGGTGGTCTCGAAACCGCTGGGAACTGCACCCAGCAGGCCGGATACGACTGAGTGGACGTATGGGAAACGGGATACGGTGGATTTCTTCTCATCGGTATAACGTACGCCGCCGGATAGCTCCCACTGCTCGGTGATTGCCCAGTCAGCGGCCGCCAGGAAAGACGTTGCTTCTGCCTCGATGGGACGATCGGCGAGCCAGTCGAAGGTAAAGCCCGTGATTGGATCGGGGCCGAAGGGCGGCTGGAGAAGTGTTGGGTTGAAGGCGTTCTGCGACGTTCTGTGGCCGATATCCCGGTCTTCCCAGAAGGCGGCCAGCTGGAAGTTGAAGGGGCCGTCGAAATCGCTGAAGAGCCGTACCTCGCTGGTGAACTGTTCCAGAGTGTTTTCGAACGGTGCCACAAGACCGGCCGGGCTGCCGTCCAGGAGCGATCCGGTCGCGTTGAAGGAGTCGTTGTACTCGTTCTCCATGTCGACCCAGCCCAGCAGGACGGTGAGATCAAAGTTCTGGCCGAGACCAGCATCTACCTGCAGCCGGGTGAACCAGGTGTCCGTGTCGTTGTAGGCCTGGCTGATATCGCTCCGGTTCTCGCCCGGTGATCCATCAGGCACGCTGTTGATGCGCGCGTCGCCATCGAGGCCGATGAATTTGCCGTCGTCCAGGTCACAATCATGCGTAGGCAGGAACAGGTCGTAGCCAGGGGTCGTTCCGCCAGTCAGCGCCAGCACCGAAGGGTCGGCAGGGTTATCGTCGGAGATACCGTCGACTCCGCAGAACATGTCGATCAACCCGTTAAGCGCTTCTGACCGCTGCCGGTTGTAGTTGACCTTCAGATCGGCCTCGAAGTTGTCCGTTGGCGCCCAGTTGAAGGTGAGCCGCGACATCAGGTTGGTCAGGCCGCGATCGCGGTTGATCGTCGGCGAGATGTCGGCCACCTCCATGTAGCGGTCGATGTCCTGATACTCGGCGGCGAGTCTGACCCCAAGCGTGTCCGTGATAGGACCGGATACGAAGCCGCCGATCGTGGCCCCTTTCTCTTCAAGCTCGTAAGAGGTTCTGCCACCGACAACCCAGGTCTCCGTGGGCCCAGCGGAAGTCACCGCAAGCACGCCGGCGGAGGCCGCCTTACCGAAGTAGAGCGCCTGTGGCCCTTTCAGTACCGCAACCTGGTCGATATCAAAGAAAGCGCTCTGCAGCAGCCGCTGCGTGCTGACGGAGATGCCGTCAAAGTTCAGCGCGATGGCGGAATCAAAGGCATTGGAAATACTCGACGAGCCGACGCCGCGCAGGTTGATCTGCGCGCTCTGGCCCGAGCCGCCGACGCTGACCTGGAGTGCAGGCACGCGGCTCTGCAGGTCCATGGGTTCGTCAATGCGGAACGAATCGAGGGCGTCCCGATCAACGGCCGTGATGGCCACGGGTACATCCTGCAGAGACTCTTCGATGTTCCTTGCGGTGACGACAATCTCTTCGATGGCAGCTTCCGACGAATCACTGTCGGCAGCTTGCGCCAAGGACAGACCAGGTAAAAACAGGGCGACCGCCCCGGAGAAACATGCAGACGCACGTAAAACCCGCGCGGCACGGACTCGTGCGCGCTCGATAATCTGAAAACTCATATCCCCTCCAAACCGCGATGCGGCTCTCTCCCATTAGTAGGACGTTATTGGATGTTGCAATCCCTTTGGTACTTCTCCCTCGCCCCGAGAGTATGCGGTTCCTTGCGCCGAGTCGAGCCTGCTTTTAGCCAGTCAGCGAATTGGATTGCCGACGTTAAACACACCACCCGGGCCGTAATCGCGTCCTGGTTCCCGTTCCACATCCGGCGGAAAGGCCGCTCGTTTCTTCGCGTAGTAGGCGAGGCGGTGGTCCCCTTCCGCAGCCTTTGCATAGGTCAGGTAGAGGGCGCGCCGGGCTTCTGCCGAGCGATTTGCACCAGAACGGTGCGGCAGAAAGGCATCAAACAGCAGCAGATCACCGGGTTGCGTAGGGATCGCCGTCCAATCCAAGGCGTCGGCCACGCTGGCTTCGATCGTCAGATCAGGTGCAAGAGGCAGTATTCGCGCGGATCCAGGATGAGGGGCGAGCTCAAGGCAGCCGTTCTCCGGCGTTGTCGCATCGACGCTCAACATCGCGGTGATGTGCAGCGTTTGTCCGAAGGCGGTGAAGGCCGGTGCATCCTGATGCGCTTCGAAGCCGGCGCCGCCCGGCAGCTTGAAGTTGATCTTCTCCTTAAAGAGGATTGCCGGCTCCTCGAGGAGCTGGCCGAGGACCTCGAGCAGTGCTCCGCCTGTCACGAGTGCCGCGAAGGCTTTGTGGTGCTCGAGAAAATTCTCCACCCGGCAGAGCTGCCGCTCGTCTTCAGCGCCGGGCTCAAAGTACTTCATCCACTTGCCGGGTGTTTCGGGTCTTGCGGCGAGATCATCAACCCAGTCCCTGATGGAATGCGGGTCTTCCAGATAGCCGGGTAGCAGCAGCCAGCCCTTTGCCCGCCAGACGCTCAACTCATCAGCCGTCAGCGTCACAGAAAGGCTCCTGATTGAAGGGCGTGCCCGGTTGAGAGATAGCGGCCTTTGCCCGGGGCGCCGGGCTTGTGAAGGCGTATTTGTTCATTGCCTATTCATTGCCTATTCATTGCCGCGTTTACTACCGCTTTGTTTTGTGCAGAATGCGCCCTTGGCAAAATGATACAAAGTAACGTATTGCTGAAGTCCGCGGCATCCACCTCCTTAGGCGGATGCCATGGGTCTGGAATCCGAAACCTGACGGTCTTAATCATGATTAAACGCACTCATCGGGCAGCCGCACTGGCGCTGGCTGCCACAGCTATCAGTACCCAGGCTCTGCCTGCTGCTGCAGCGTCTGCCGAAGACAGCGCCATGATCGAAGAGCAAATCTTCGTGCTTGGCAAACGCCGCGCCTACCAGGGCAACTTCGAACCTCTGGAAAACCCATCGGCGGTACAGCTCATCGATAATGCCCTGCTTGAGGAAGTGGGGGTACTCGATCTCAATGAGGCCCTGGATCTCTCCGCGTCCGTTGCGCGCCAGAATAACTTCGGCGGCCTCTGGAACAGCTTTTCGATCCGCGGCTTCCAGGGTGACATCAACGTCCCGAGTGGATTCCTGGTGAACGGCTTCAACGCCGGCCGGGGTTTCGCCGGGCCGCGGGACATTGTTGGTATTGAATCGGTAGAGGTGCTTAAGGGCCCGCGCTCGGCGCTCTTCGGGCGCGGCGAACCGGGCGGTACCATCAACCTGGTGACCAAACGCCCGCAGTTTGAACAAGGCGGCTACGTTCGCGGCGTTATCGGCAGCTGGGATCAGTACCGGCTGGAAGGTGACGTGCAGACCACCTTCGGCTCGAACGATAACGTTGGCTTCCGCTTCGTCGGCTTTTATGAAGATGCGGAGAGCTTCCGGAAGACGGTGGAAACGGAGCGGCTTGGTCTTTATCCATCGATCACCTGGGATATCTCAGACAAAACGAGCCTGACCTACGAGCTCGAGTACACGAAGCAGGAAATCCCCATGGATCGTGGGGTCGCCTTTACGGAAGAGTTCGGCTTTACGCCGCGACGAACCTTTGTGGGTGAACCTGGCGATGGGCCCATCGAAACGGAAGTGATTGGCCATCAGTTCGAGCTTCAGCACAACTTCTCTGAGAGCTGGAGCCTGCTTGCGGGTATCGGCTACCGGGAGACGAGCCTCGAGGGTGATGCCTCAGAAACGAACTTCGGCGGGCGCCAGACGCTGGTGGCAGATGGCCAGACCTTATCGCGTTTCTTCCGCACCCGGGACTTCGAGTCGGAATACTCTGTGTTTCGCGCTGAGATCGCCGGCGACTTCAACACCGGCTCCTTGCGACATCGGCTGCTGGTTGGTGCCGATTACGATGAGTTCACCCCCGATACCTTTATCCTGCGCTTCCGTCCTCCGGGCGGCGTAAACGCAGATACGGATCTGGACACACTCGATCCGGCCGCCTATCTGTTCCTCGACGTTTTCGATCCCGTTTACGGGCAGTGGCCACAGCCGAACCCGACGGCGAACACGGATCGGGAGGAGAAGTTCGACGGTTTCGGCATCTACTTCCAGGACCAGATCGACATTACCGAGCGCTTCCAGATTCGCCTGGGCGGTCGCTATGACGACGTCGAACAGTCAGTAACGAACCTGCGGGCAGATCCAATAACCACCAATTCCCGCTCTGACTCCCGATTCTCGCCGCAGCTTGGCGCTGTATATTTCATCAACGATGGCTTCAGCCTCTATGCATCCTATGGGGAAGGCTTCCGGCAGCAGACCAACGTCGATTTCCAGGGCAGTCTACTCGATCCGAACGTTACCGAGTCCGGTGAGATCGGCTTCAAGCTCGATGTGCAGGACTTCGCCAACGGGGCCAGCGGGCTCCTCACCTTTGCCCTCTTCCAGGTTGATCAGAGCAACATCACGGTGAACGAAACGCGGCTTTTTGCGGTGGAGAGTCCGGGCTGCGGCGGGTTCTGTTCCAGGGCGGCTGGCGAAGCCCGCAGTCGCGGGATTGAGGTTGATGCGAGCGTGTCCTGGGATATGGGCCTCAGCCTCTGGTTCTCCTATGCCTACACAGATGCAGAGTTCACCAGTGACTCTGCGGATCCGGACTTCGGCTTCACCATCCAGAAAGGTGACCCGCTCATCAACGCACCGGAGCATCAGTTGAACATCCAGGTGAACCAGAGCTTCACGCTGGCGGGGATGCCGACGCAGATTGGCGGCGGTATTCAATATACCGACGAGCGCCTGGGCTGGACGGGGGCCGATTTCTTCCTGCCGAGCTACACCACCGTGCGCCTTTCCGGTCAGATCGATCCGATCAAGAATCTGACCTTCCGCCTGGATGTGGATAATCTGCTGGATGAAACCTTCTACACGAACTCCTTTGCGGATGTCTGGGTGCAGCCGGGAACACCGCGTCGTTTCCGGCTCTCGGCGGTTTACGCCTTCTAGAAGACGATCGGGTCTCGAAGCAGCGGAGGCTGCGTAGGTGTCTGCGATAGCAGGGGCGCAACCGGCTGCGGTTGCGTCTCCCGTCGCCAGGATCGCCGCCATCGACGTGATGCGCGGCGTTGCCATCATCCTGATGATGCTCGACCACGTGCGTGAGCGGTTCTATATGCACGTTCGTACCGGCGATCCGATCTCTGACGCGGTCGAACCGGATCTCTTCTTTACCCGCTATCTCACGCATTTCTGTGCGCCGGTGTTCATTTTCCTGGCCGGAGTCTCGGCCTGGCTTTATGCCAATCCCGCGCTTGGGGAAAGTCGTTCACCGGCCGCCTTCCTCTTTAAACGTGGGCTGGTGATCATCGGCATCGAGGTGGTGTTTTACTACCTGCTCTGGATCGACAGCTACCCCAGCTACCTTTTCCTGCAGGTGCTCTTTGCCATTGGCGTGAGCATGATCGGCTTGTCCCTGGTGTGCCGGTTGAATCACTGGGTGCTGGGCGGACTGGGTCTGCTGATCGTCTTCGGGCACAACACCCTCGCGTCGATCAGCGTTCAACCCGGCGAGTTCGGCTTTGTGCTCTGGTCGATCCTCTACGCGCCGAACGAGCTCGGCCAGCTTGGGGGGCTGACGGTCAGCCTGTCTTACCCCGTGCTGCCCTGGTTCGGCGTGATTCTCCTCGGGTTTTTCCTGGGGCCCCTCTATGCGCAGACGGTGGCATCAGCGGAGCGGCAGAAAGCGCTGTTGATCCTGGGTGCTTCCAGTCTTCTGCTACTGCTCGTACTGCGTGGCCTGAACCTCTATGGGGAAGCGGCGCCCTGGGCCCTGCAGGAGACGGCCCTGCGCACGGTCATGTCTTTCCTCAACTTCACCAAATATCCGCCGTCCCTCGATTTTCTGCTGATCACCCTCGGTGTCGGGCTGTTACTCCTTGGCTGGCTCGAGTCCGTGCGCACGCCGAATCGATTGCTCGGTGCCGTGCAGGCCTACGGATCCGTGCCGATGTTCATGTACGTCCTGCACCTTTATGTGTTGCTGGCCGCCTACTGGGTGCTCTATCCGATCTTCGGGCCGAACCAGGGCGAGCGCTTCGGTTTCAGTAGTGTCGGGTGGATCTGGGTGGGTGCGACTGTGCTTGTCCTCGGGCTCTATCCCGTTGCCCGCCGCTTTGCTGCCTACAAGCATCGGGAAAAACGCAACAAGCCCTGGTTGAGTTACTTCTGAAAACGGGTGGTGCCGCGCCTTAGCTGCGGCAGCATTCCGGGTGCGGCCTCAGCGACGGGTTCCGTTCAGAGCCTGCCAATGCCGACGCAGAATCGGCTCAAAGCGATCGAGATCGGCTGCGAGACCAGGCACTTTGGCGGCTTCATCCTGTCCACTCCGTCTGGGATCTCGCCCGGCGCCCGGCCCGTGGGGGCGCCCGCTGAAACGTCTTCAAGCTGTTGCCGGCAAGCTTGCCGCAGCCGCGGCCCGGACTGC
>JBCDDI010000076.1:0-10695 GCA_039180365.1 Pseudomonadota bacterium | reverse complement strand
ATCGCCTACATCTGGGATCCGGAAGGCCAGTTCGCACGCCAGTGCAACATGGAGATGGTGCAGCTGGAGGCGATGGAAGCTGCGGAAGACATCGCCGAGCTGAAGGCCCTCATCGAGAAGCACCACAACTACACGGATTCACCGGTAGCGCGTCGGGTGCTGGAAAACTGGAGCCAGTCCCTGAATGAGTTCGTGAAGGTTATGCCTACGGACTACAAGCGGGTACTCGAAGAGCGACGCACAGTCGCCAGCGCTGGCTGAGAACGGATCAGAAAATGGGAAAAGTAACTGGATTCATGGAGTTCGATCGCAACCCGGCCCCCTACCGGGATGCGGCAGTACGGCTGCTCGACTTCCAGGAAATCTACACGGAACACGACGTTAACCGGCTGGCGACGCAAGGCGCTCGCTGCATGGACTGTGGCGTGCCTTTCTGCCAGTCCGGGGAAGGCTGCCCGATCCACAATCTGATTCCGGAATGGAACGACCTCGTTTACCGGGGCCAGTGGCGCGAAGCCCTCGACCGACTGCATAAGACCAACAACTTTCCGGAGTTCACCGGGCGAGTCTGCCCGGCACCCTGCGAAGGGGCCTGCGTGCTCGGCATCACCGATCCCGCCGTCACCATCAAGAACATCGAGATGGCCATCGTCGACCGCGGCTATGCGGAAGGCTGGATCGTGCCGAATCCGCCGGTGAAGCGAACGGGCAAGACCGTCGCCGTCGTCGGCTCCGGTCCGGCGGGACTATCCGCCGCAGACCAGCTCAACAAGGCCGGCCACAGCGTCACCGTCTACGAACGCGCCGATCGGATCGGCGGTCTGCTCATGTACGGCATTCCGAATATGAAGCTCGACAAAACGGACGTCGTCGACCGGCGAATCAATCTGCTTAAGGAAGAGGGCGTCAGCTTTGTTACCGGCACGGCCATTGGCGACGGCAGCGACGGCACGCTGAGCGGCAAGGTGCTCCATGAGGAACACGACGCTGTGCTCCTGGCGACCGGGGCAACGGTACCGCGCGATCTGCCGATTCCGGGCCGCGAGCTTAAGGGTGTGAATTTCGCCATGGACTTCCTGACCGCCAATACCAAGAGCCTCCTCGATAGCGGCCACGAAGACGGCGCCTACATCTCCGCGAAAGGTAAACACGTCATCGTCATCGGCGGTGGCGATACGGGTACGGACTGCATCGGCACATCCCTGCGCCACGGCTGCAAGAGCCTGGTGAACTTTGAGCTCTTCCCGCAGCCGCCGGCCGATCGGGCGCCGAACAACCCCTGGCCCACCTGGCCGAAAATCTACCGGACCGATTACGGACATCAGGAAGCCGCCGAAAAGTTCGGTGATGATCCCAGGGTTTATTCGATTTCTTCCACGGAGTTTGTCGGCGACGACAACGGCAACCTCAAAGCCGTGCGCACCGTGGCCGTAGAAATGAAGGACGGCAAGTTTGAGAACATCCCCGGCAGCGAGCGGGAATGGCCCGCAGACCTGGTGTTTCTTGCCATGGGTTTCCTTGGCCCGGAACACGCAGCCTCAGACGTGCTCGGTCTCGACTACGACGAGCGCTCGAACTACAAAGCCGAATACGGCCGTTATGAGACCAACGTGGAGAAGGTTTTCGCCGCCGGCGATTGCCGCCGCGGCCAGTCTCTCGTGGTGCGGGCTATCAACGAAGGTCGCGAAGCAGCGCGGGAAATCGACCGCTTTCTCATGGGGTCGACCCAGCTGCCCTGATGCTTCGAGGTGAGGGGTGAGGTCGGGATGCGATGGCATCCCGGCAGTCGCCGCGGCGTCAGACGCCGATCTCGTCCTCAAATTCACCCACAGACGTTTCCCACCACTCGAAGGTGCGCTCGAACTGAGAGCGGGTGACCCCGCCCTGCATGTTCAGCACCAGCTCGATCCAGGGATCGCTTACCTCATCGAGATAGGCGCGGCCGAACAGGCGCGTGGCATTCCACTGATTGATCACGTCGAGGCCAACCTTGTCGTTCAGTTCGTAGCCCGCTTTAAAGAGCACAATCTGACAGTCGCGGTGATCGTCATTGCAGCCATAAAACACCAGGGCAAACTGTGTGCCGCCCACGCTCGAGCGGATCATCGGGTCGCCTTCGCTGTCGGTTTCCAGCGCAGCGCGGTAGCCCATGTCCTGAATGATGTTCACAAGCGCTTCCGGGCTGCTCCCATCAACAATCTGGCTCGCCGTGTCCGCCTGCAGAGTCAGGCTGAAGGTGGTCACTCCGAAGAGTAGTGCCGCGGAGGCGGCTGCGCGGAGCAGTCGTTTGCTGAACTTCGACATTTCAGGGCCTAGGGCACTGAGCCAACAACAGGCGTCAGCGACGCCATTGCGCGGTTCAGGGCATCAAGTTCCCGGGACTTGTCAGCGAGCCTGGCCTCGAGCTCCGGAATCTCATCCTTCAACAACTCCTGTTCCTCGTAGAGGCGACGGAGCTGGTCGCCGAGCTCAATACGGTCGGCGGCGGTAAGTTCAGTGCTGAGCTGCGCCGCCGCCACGGAGACGATCTGCGATTTCACCTCCGCGAGCCGATTGGTCTTCTGATCAATTTCCCACTCGAGGTTGGCAACGGCCAGCCGCGCATCGTAGAGCGTTTTACCGTCACGGTAGGCGGTCAGGAAGCCGGCCTTCAGATCCGAGGGACAGACGTTAGCGTGGTTGCCGCCGCGAGAGCCAATGTGGAATCCGTTGTTCGGATCGCAGTACTCGCGCACGCCCTGTTCCCAGCCAAGCATGTATTCCTCCCGGTCGGGGCTGAAGCCGTGCTTCATGCAGGCGTCCTGATGGGCAAGGAGACGTGTGCTGCGCTGACCGTTAACGCCATCCCGGTAACCGATCGTTTCCCAGTCGCCAACGGCGCACTGACTTTCACTCACGGAGTTTCCGGCGCAGCCACCAAGGAACAACGCTGCTAATCCAACCAGTGCCAGAGACCTCATACACACCTCCCGTGCTTGCAAGGTCGGTTCCCCTCATCCGGGCTCATCCCGAATCGCGCGGCAGAAAGCCGGCACGCAGAGCAAAAGAACCGTAAACCCGCACGCTAGCGGAAGGGGGGCGGAACTGCCGCCTAAAGGGTCACAAGAGAAAGGTGAGCCGTGTCTCGTCCGTACGCTTCGCGTTGGCGAAGATGTCAGCTATTGAAAAAGTGACGTCCGGGCCGCCGTCTGAACCTGTTCCACAGGACGAATCCAGGGCTGCACTTCGCCAAGTCCTGAGGGGAGATTGTTTGCCGCACGTTCCGCAGCCGCCCGGGAACTGAAAAGTCCATAGACCACCACATGCAACATCCGGCCGTCGCGCTGGAGCCGGTAGATGGCAAACTCCCGCGGATCCAGCTGCCCCTCGACAAAGGCAACAGCCCGTTCAGCGGCAGAAACGGTAACAAGCTGCAGGGTGAAGTACTCGGGATTTTGTTGGAGGAGCCAGCGCCCGTCGCGCACCCCCGCAGGAGTCTGGATTTCAGGAAGCGCAGATCCTGGACCGGGATCCGGTTCTGGCTCGGGTTCCTGCATCGGCGCTGGATCAGGCTCTGGCGCTTGCACCGGAGCTGCAGCCACCGCTTCTACCGGTGTAGCCGCGGGTGCCGGAGCAGCGTCGTCAATCGACGGCACCGCTGCGGGCGATTCGTCGGCAGCCCGCCCGTCCTCAACGGGCGATTGGTCAGTAGCGTCCACCGTCGTCGCTGCGACGGCGATCCGCCTTTCGCTTTCCTGGGCTTCTGGATCTGCTTCTGCGCTGAGGTTTGCTGCCGGTAGATCCATCGAAAGCGGTTCTTCGTCGCCCGACTCCTCGCCTCCCGGACCGGCCATGAAAGTGTCTTCAAGGCCCCCTTCAGCATCTGTTGCAGCCGGTGCATCGGCGCTTCCGGTGCCAGAGCCATCCGCCCCACGCTCTCGATCGGGCGCCGCTGTGCGATCAGGCAGCGACAACTCCGCCACCGTCGTCTGCCCAGCCCCCGGTGCCGATGCATCTCCAGAAAAGAGCACATAGAGCAGGGCCACCACAGCCACCAACAGCGCCAGCAACGCGCCATGGGCCTTCGGAAAGGCGCCTGTTCCCGGCGCACCTTCACCGGCCTCAAGCTTCACCAGCAGCACGTTGGCCATCTGGTTCATGCGCCCGGGCAGACCTTCCGAGAGCTTGATGAGGTCTTTGACTTCACTATCCGCGAAGGGAATGCGGCCGCGGTACTTAGCCTGCTGAAATCGCCATTCGAGATAGTCGCGAGCGTCCGCCTCGCCGTAGCCCGTAAGTCGGAGCTCCTGCCAGCCAACGCCTTTACTGCTCGCCACACGCTCAACGGCGGGGACCATGCGAACCTCACCGAAGAGCACCAGGTGCAGCGCCGAACGATGGGCAAGACCGATCAGCTCGTCTACGGCTTTGTTGTCGAGCAGATGGGCATCGTCCACAAGGACGAGACAGGTACGCTCGCCGTTGTCGGTCTGCTCGGCAACGTGGGCGATGATTTCGTGTTCGAGATGCTGGAGATTGGCATCCCCCGGAACGGCCACGCCGAAGCCCTGGGCGATGGCGGAGAGCACTTCCCGGCCGGTGTTAACGAGACCGGCATGAATACGCGCGGCCTTGACCCTGGGCTCCAGGGTGGCTGCCAGCTCACGGTAAAGCGTGGTCTTGCCTACACCTTCAGGACCGGTCACCAGCAGCACCCGTCGCGACCATTCGCTCAGATGGCGCAGCTGTTCCAGCTGAGTCTTACGCCCGCCCCGATCGAAGAACCCGCGATGGGGCTCAACAAACGGATTGTGCGTCAGGCCGAGAAAGGAGCGTTCCGCCTCAGCCACAAAGCGCCTCCCCGGCTTGCAGCGTTTCTTCAAGTTTCGCCGCGTCAATGGCATCAGAGACAAAGGCTTCGCCGAGGCGACGGGCCAGCACCAGGCGCAGCGTGCCGTCCACGACCTTCTTATCCATGCCCATGGCCCGGCGCATTGCATCAGCATTGAGCCCCGGCGCCGTGACCGGCAGATCGAAGGCGGCGATCAGGGCCTTCACCCGCCGCGCTTCCTCGAGCGCGAGCAGGCCTGCTCGGGCCGAGTAGTCCGCGGCCATGACCATGCCAATGGCTACGGCTTCGCCATGGAGATACTGTTTGTAGTCGGTCAGCGCCTCGATGGCGTGACCGAAGGTGTGGCCAAAGTTGAGAATTGCACGGATGCCGCCTTCCCGTTCGTCCTCTGCCACCACGTCCGCCTTAACCTGGCAGGACACGGCGACGGTGTGCGCCAGAGCCTGCGGCGCCTGCGCATTCAGGGCGGCAACGTTTGCCTCGAGCCAGGCGAAGAAGTCCGCGTCCGCAATCACGCCATACTTGATCACCTCAGCAATGCCAGCGGCGTACTCCCGGGGTGGCAGCGTGCCGAGGACACCCAGATCAGCGAGCACGGCCACAGGCTGGTGGAAGGCCCCAATAAGGTTCTTCCCCTCCGGGTGGTTAACGGCCGTTTTACCGCCCACAGAGGAATCCACCTGAGCCAGAAGCGTGGTGGGAATCTGGATGAAGTCCACGCCCCGCTGATAGGTTGCGGCGGCGAAGCCGGTGATGTCTCCCACGACACCGCCGCCGAGCGCAATGAGCGTGGTCGTGCGGTTGTGCCGCTCGCTGATCAGGAAATCCATGATCGCGCCATAGTTGGCGAGGCTCTTCTCACCTTCCCCGTCCGGCAGCGTCATCACGCTGACGCGCACGTTGCTCTCCGCAAGACGTTCCAGAAGCTTCGGCAGCGCCAGCTCAGCCACGATTTCATTGGTGATGACCGCAACCTGACTGCCTCGCAGATGCTGGCGCAGCAGGCTTGCATCGCCGAGCAGATCGCGGCCGATATAGATGGGATAGCTCCGCTCGCCGAGGGCGACCGTCAGGCTGCGATCAATGTTCACAGGATGCCGTCTTCCTCTAGTTTGTTAACAATGCTGCGCACGAGGTGTTTTGGTCCCTGACGGTCGGTGACAAAGCGATAGTCGGCCACCTCCCTGTAAAGAGGTTCACGCTCGCGCTGCAGCCGGGCGAGGGTCTCCTCGGGATTGCCCTCTTTCAGCAAGGGTCGCTTACGGTCCTTCTGGGTGCGCTCCAGCAGCCGCTCCAGGGGACTGTCGAGGTGCAGCACGCAGCCTCGGCTCGCGAGGCACTTCCGGTTCTGCTCACGAAGTACGGCGCCGCCACCGGTAGCAATCACCACGCTCTCCAACTGTGAAAGCTCTTCAAGCACCTGCGTTTCCCGATCACGGAAGCCTTCTTCTCCTTCCACATCGAAGATCCAGGCAATGTCAGCCCCGGCCCGCTCTTCAATGACCTGGTCCGTATCGTAGAAACCGTAGCCGAGCTGCTGGGCCAGCATCCGCCCGACGGTGCTCTTGCCCACGGCCATCAGGCCGACCAGAAAGACGTTCTGCTTGCTCATGGGTTCGTGAGGCGGGAACCGGGCTACTCCGGACAACTGCGGATGAACGGGTGACGCCGCCGAACCTGCACAGGGTTTCCAGCAGGCAAAAAAAAGCGGCGCCCTTGGCGCCGCTAGTTTAGTCGCTTCCCGCATTCGCTTCGAGTACGACCAGAAGGTTGCCTCGAATGCGGGTTAGAGCCGTGCTACAGCGAGGTCAGACTCTCCTGGATGATGCGGGGCGTGATGAAGATCAGCAGCTCCGTCTTGTCATCCCGCTCTTCCGTGCGGCGGAAGAGTCGGCCGGCATAGGGCAGATCGCCCAGGAACGGCGTTTTCGTCGTCGCGTAGTTTCTGTCAGTCGTGAAGATACCGCCAAGGACAACTGTCTGGCCGTTGTCGACGAGTACCTGAGTCTCGATCTGGTTCGTATCGATCGACGGTACCCCGTTGAAGATCTGACCAACGGTATCCTGCTTGACGTTCAGTTCCATGATGATGCGATCGTCCGGCGTGATCTGCGGCGTTACTTCAAGAGCCAGCGTTGCGTCCTTGAAGGCCGTCGCGGTGGCGCCAGAGCTCGTCGCTTCCTGGAAGGGAATTTCCGTACCGGATTCGATGATCGCCGGATTCTTGTCAGCGGTGATGACCTTCGGCCGGGCAACCACTTCTGCATGACCGTCGGCTGCCAGGGCAGAAAGCTCAAGGTCAAGCAGATAGCCGGCGCCGGTGACACCGATACCGAAGGAGCTTGCGCCTTCCTTGGTCACACCGAGGTCGACGGCAAGGTATTCGGGAGAAGACACTTCACCCTGACCACCGCTGGCAACGATGTCCTGCAGGTCGTTCAGCGTCGTCAGCGAGCCGCCGAGCTTATTGAAGCGGGTGCTCGACTTCTGCGAGAGGTGCGCGCCACCCCAGCGGATGCCGAGATCCTCAGAGAAGTTGTCGCTCGCGGTCACGATCCGGGCCTCGATGAGCACCTGGCGTACCGGGATGTCGAGCTGATTGATCACCTTACGGAACTCCTGCAGGCGGGCTGCCGTGTCCGTCAGGATGATGGCGTTCGTGCGCTCGTCCACAATCACGCTGCCTCGGTCGGAGAGCACAGACTGCTCGGAACCGGCGGCGTTGTTGAAGAGGTCAAAGAGCTGCGTGGCACTCGCGTAGCGGACCTGAATGAACTCGGTCTGCAGCGGCGCAAGCTCGGAGATCTGCTTCTGATTCTCAAGCTCAAGCTTTTCCCGGGCAGCAATTTCTGCGGCGGGTGCTACGAGCAGAACGTTGCCCACCTGGCGCTGATCGAGACCCTTGGTCTTGAGGATCAGCTCGAGCGCCTGATCCCAGGGCACGTTCTTCAGACGCAGGGTAATGCGGCCGCTGACCGTGTCACTGGCAACAAGGTTCAGGTCGGTGAAGTCGGCAATCAGCTGCAGCACTGAGCGGACTTCGATGTCCTGGAAGTTGAGCGAAAGCTTCTCGCCGGAGAACTTAAACACGTCCTCACGCTCTTCAATCTCTTCGGCGGTCAGCGCGTTGACGTTGACTGTCAGAGAGTTGTCAGCCTGATAGGCGAGGTAGTCATAGTCGCCGGCCGCCGTGATCGTGAACACGGTGTGGTCGCCTTCCTGCAGGGCATCAACGATCTGCACAGGCGTGGCAAAGTCCGTGACGTCGAGACGACGGCGGAATTCGTTCGGCAGGTCTGTGTTGCGGATCTGCACTTTAACCCGGGTGCCCTCTTTAGAAACGTTGACCGGGGCTTTCGGATTCGACAGCTGAATCACAATGCGACCGTCGCCGTCATCGCTGCGGCGGAAATCGACCGCGGTGATCTGCGAATCGGTAATCGTCGTGTCCGCCTTCGTCGTATCGTTGGCGCTGGCAAAGGACTGCTGCGTCGGCACACCTTGAGCCGAGCCGCCGCCGACCATGAGGTACAGCGTGTTGCCCTCGATATCGGTTTCGTAAGCCACAAGCTCTGTGAGATTCACGATGGCCCGGGTGCGGTCTTTCGTCGAGATAATCGAAACGCGGCGAGCGTTGCCGATACCCAGGTTGTGATGCTTGTCTTCGAGGCTCGACGCCACGCCGGGCATGTCCAGCACAATGCGGGCGGGCTGCTCGATCGTGTAGCCGGTCGGCTCCGGAGGCGGTCCGTCGAAGGTCAGTCGGATTTCGGTCTTGTCGCCGGGGAGTGAAGAGAACTCCACCCCTTCGATGTTCGCCGCCCAGCCAGGCAAGGCAAACCCGAGGGCCGCAGCCACCAGGAGCGGCCGCGCAATCCAGCGCGCCAAACGGCCGTTCTCATTGCTCATTGTTTTCATCCTCTGTCTCCTCCCAGCGATACGGTCCGGATGCGCTGCACCCAGCTGCCAGTACCATCAGGGACTATCTCGACGAGCTCGATGTTCGCCTCATTGATTGACTGAATCTGTCCGTGATCAGTGCCCATGTAATCGCCCTGCTGCACCCGGTGCACCCCACCGTCTTTATCCTGAATGAGTGCGTACATGGACGGACCCTGGGACAGGGTGCCAACCATGGAGAGTGAGGCGATCGTGAACCGCTCCAGATATTGCTTGACCCGGTTCGGGTTCGGCTTTACCTGAGGCCCCTTCGGACGCTCTGTAGGCCGGACAACCACCGGCGGCTCAAAGGGGCTGCGCAGGCTCATGGCCTCATAGGCGAACGGCTCCGCAGGCGTGAAGGTTTTCAGCGGCTGGATCGGCGGAGCCGGTCGCGCGTTCACCTCGTTCATAAATGCCTGCAGATCGGAGTAGTCACTGCCACCGCAGCCTGACAGCAGGCTGGAGGTAACGAGCAGCGCTCCGAGTTTCGGGATGGGCTTAAATCCTGATAAGCGCATCATGCTTCCTCATCCAGATACCGGTAGGTCTTGGCCAGGATCTTCAGCTTCAGGTTCAGCGGTGAACCCTGGGGTTCAAGCGTGAAGTCGTGGAGCGTAACGATCCGGGAGAGCGCGGCGACACCGCTGATGAAGGTGCCTATCTTGTGATAGCTGCCTTCCACAACAATGTCGATGGGCAGCTCAACGTAGAACTCGAGCTGCTTTTCCTGCTGCAGATCGATGCTCTCGATGGTGAGTTCGCTGTCCAGCGCCGCTCGGGTAATGTCGTCAAGCAACCCGGGCACTTCCGTATCCTGCGGCAGCTGCTTCAGGAGCGCACCGAAGGTCGCCTCCATCTGCGCTTTCTGCTCGCGGTACTTCTCCAGGTTGGCCGCTTTCTCAGCCTTAACCTCAAAGTCGCGACGGAGATCGAGTTCCTTCGCTTCGGCGCGTTCAAGGATCGATTCCTTGTCGCTCAGGTAAAAGTAGTAGCCGCCGCCGACGACGAGCGCCAGGGCGATGACCATGAGAATGATCTTGACCGGTCCGGGCCAGGAGCCGACGTTGTTAAAGTCCAGATCATTAAGGTCGAAGTTCTGGAGCTGCTCGAGGGTATCCTGCATGGCCATTAGTCGCCCTCCTCTTCGCTCTTGTTCGGATCGTGCTGAACGAACGTCAGATCGAAGGTGCTGGCCTGCGCCCCGTAGTCGGAGTTCTCAGGATCTTCCTTGATGCTGCGCAGATTCGGGCTCGCGAACCATTCGGACTCGTCGAGGTTCCGCATGAGGGACGAGATCCGGTTGTTGGACTCGGCGGTACCCTCAACTTTGATGTTGCCGGATGCCATCTCTAGCTTCTGGTAGTGCACGCCCTTCGACAGGGTCCGCACCATTTCATCAAACACGCGGACGATCACCGGGCGATTGCCCTGTAATTCCTGAATGAGCGCCATACGCTCCTCGAGGTCTTTGCGCTGCTGCTCGAGCTGCGCAATCTCCGCGATCTTCGTATCCAGCTTGGCGATCTCGTCTTCCAGCATCCGGTTGCGGTCGTTCTGGTTCTCGATGTTGTTGTCGACCATGAAGCCGTAGCCGAGCACGATGAACGCACCCAGCACAAACACCCCGGCCAGATTGCCGAGAAACTCTTTCTTTTTGCGCTCGCGTTCCCACTCGCGCCAGGGCAGTAAGTTGATATGTGCCATCAGTCGAAGCTCCTCATGGCCAGTCCGCAGGCAATCATCATTGCCGGTGCATCATTCGCCAGAGCGTCCGCGTCGACTTTGCTCGACAGCGACATATCGCCAAAGGGGTTGGCGATGATCGTCGGCGTACCCAGTTTGTTCTCAATCATGCCGGCCAAACCGTCAATGGAGGCGGTGCCGCCGGCGAGGACGATGTAGTCCACATCGTCGTACTGGCT
>JBCDDI010000075.1:0-10848 GCA_039180365.1 Pseudomonadota bacterium | reverse complement strand
GCACAGAGTCGGGCAAGCGCTGCCTGGGCGGCGGGGTAGCGCGTAATGAACCAGCGGCCGCGGAGCGCCGCGGTGGCTTCCGCAAAGGCGAGATCGAGTGCATCCGGGTCAGTTTCAGAACCTGAACGATCAGGCGTGGCGCCGGTACCCTGCAGCAGCTCCGCATAGCTAATGGTCTGGTAGGGCGCCGGTCCTAAAACCTGATCGACCAGGGCGGCCACTTCCACCCGGAGCGCTTCGTCGTCAAAGCCAAGGCGGTACCACTCCAGGAGCGTGAATTCCGGATTGTGCAGGCGGCCCTGCTCGCCGGCCCGAAACACCGGCGCCAGCTGATAAAGAGAAGGCGCACCGGCGGCGAGGAGCCGCTTCAGCTGATACTCCGGCGAAGTCTGAAGAAAGCTGCCACCCGTAAGAGCCAGTGAATCAATGTGCAGATCCGTTACGGTGTGCTCCGCGATGAGGGCGGTCTGCACTTCCAGGACCTGGCGGTCCCGAAAGAAGCTGCGGATCTCGGTAAGGAGCTCGGCGCGCGCTTCGAGGGCCTCGAGGCTGCAGCTGGGTTCCCAGGCGTCGCTCATGACTTGCAGGCCCGGGGCGCTGGTCTACCGCTCAGGCCCGGCTGACGTACTCGCCGGTGCGGGTATCGATCTTCAGCACATCGCCCGTGTTTATGAAGAGCGGGACCTTGACCACAGCACCGGTAGAGAGGGTCGCCGGTTTGGTGCCCCCTTGCGCCGTATCGCCTTTCAGGCCGGGGTCGGTCTCGGTCACTTCAAGCTCGACGAAATTGGGCGCTGTGACAGAAATGGGATCGTCGTTCCAGAGCGTTACCTGGTAGACATCCTGCTCCTTGAGCCAGTCGACGATGTCCTGAACGGCTGCCTGGGCGGCGCCGATCTGCTCGAAGGAGCCATCGGTTTTCATGAAGTGCCAGAACTCGCCGTCCGTATAGAGAAACTCCATGTCGTAGTCCATGACGTCGGCCGCTTCAATGGACTCGCCGGACTTGAAGGTGCGCTCCCAGACCCGCCCATTCTTCAGGTTGCGGAACTTAACCCGATTGAAGGCCTGGCCTTTACCGGGCTTCACGAATTCGTTCTCAAGAATTGCGCAGGGATCACCCTCGAGGAGCACCTTCAGACCGGCGCGGAATTCGTTGGTGGAGTAGTTCGCCATAGGGATGCTCTTCGTCTGGCCAAAAAAACGTGTACTGGTTCACAGAACAACCGTGAATTGATGGGAACCCTCACCGCTTTTCCGGAGAATTCTGTTCCCGCAGACCGTCTGGCAGCGGTGCCGTTCCGGCACCGGTCAAGCGGCGCCGCGCATCATAACCGTTCAACGGAGGGCATGTAATCCGATTGAAACTGTCTGCGCCACGTCACCTTTTGCCGGAGGACCCTTTCCTATACTACGCCCACGTTTCAATCTGCCCAAGGACTGCAGAGCCTCATGAACACCAGTCGCGCCACGCTGCTGCACGCGCCAGCGCCTGAACTCGACGCCCTGTCCTTCGCCCATCCGGCCCCGGAATCCGTGGGCGAGTGGATCGGACGGCTGCCCATGGCCAATGTGCCGGAGGCAGCAGGACAGCTGCGCCAGGCCACCTTTGAAATTGCCCGTCTGGATACGGACTGGGCGACTCGTATGGCGCTCCTCGAAGGGATCCGTCCGACGATCCTCTACCTCTCCGCGCGCCTCGACAAGGCAGCCAACACCGCCGGCAACCAGGCAGACGCAATCGCCCGGCTGGCACAGCGCCTGCAGACCAATCTCTGTTCCGGCTACAACGCCGTTGTGCTGGCTGCCCGGGAGCAGGCCGAAAGCGACCCGGAAGCGCTGCGCACCGTCTCCCTCGGCGTACACCGGGCTCTGTCCGATCTTTCGCGAACCCTCATGCGAACCCTGCAGTACTACGTTGCGCCCGCAGACAAGCTCTGGCTGAAACTGAACCAGCTTTACCTGCTCGCTGAGGAGCTTGGCATCGACGCCGAACTCCATGCCGACAGCGAAAACCGCTTCAAACAGGATCTATCAATTCGAAGCGCCTACACGCGTTCGCTGCTCCTTGCCCTTGCCCGGCCGTACCAGCTTCGTCACCGACAGCTCGCTGAGGTATTCACGGCCATTGGCAGCTGGGTGCAGCTTGTTGCCCTCGGCCAGGATGACGCGAGCCACGTTTACAGCGTTGACCTCTGCTCCGATCAGGGACCCGCCTGGTCAGACAGCTTCACCGCAAGAGACTGCTCGCGCAGCATTGACTTGAGCGTGCTGATCTATGAACTCGAGGCTTATCTTCGGGAGATGGATGGCAATCTGTCGATACCACCCGGTATCGACGACACGCTGATCCACCACCTGGCTGGCGCCTGGGGTGAGATGAAACCCCGCGCCTTCGGCCGCTCTTCGGCAGAGAATCCGCTGAAAGTGTGCGTAGGACTGCGCGCCGCGCACTATTTCTTCAGCGGGGCGACAGAGTTTGCCGATCTCCTCGGCAACGGCGTTACCGCCCGGGAAATCAATCCGTTCCTGAACGACCAGGTGCGGTTTTTGCCGAACGCAGGGGAGCGCAAGGATGTCTGGGAAGACGCCTTCGACGTGGGCGGCAAAATCCCCGAGAACCAGAACATCGGCGACCCGGACACCGTGCTTTATGCCCATGAACCCAGCGGTCGCAGCGACCCCGGGGAAAGCTATCGACACTACGACACCACCACGGCGGATATGAGCCCGGGTGGCTATCGGCTCCGCTGGAACGAACCGCTGCCGCCAGCGCTGCAGACCGGTGAGCTCATCGGCCTGCGCGACGAGACCGACCCTCGCTGGTGTCTGGCGGTTGCACGCTGGATTCGCCAGGACGAGGCCGGCCCGCACATGGGTGTTGAACTGCTCGCACCGCAGGCTAAGCCCGTCGCCGTGCGAATCATTCAAACCAAAGGTGGTCAACCGGAGTATCAGCGCGCTTTCCTGCTGCCGGAGCTTAAGCCCATCGGCCGGCCCGCAACGCTGATCACCCCGGCTACTCCCTTTGAGTCCGGGCAGAAAGTTCACCTCTCCGACGACGGAACGCAAAACACCGCACAGCTCGGGGACTGCCTGCTTAAAACAGAAAGTTTTAATCAGTTCACGTTTCGAGTGTTGGATGGTTACTTGGAAAAGCCCAGTCGCCAACCCAACATGGTCAAGCAAACTGAATTCACCAATAACCAGTTAACCGGGTTCAGGTAAGGGATGGCTGCCTCAACAAAGGATATGTCGGCGCAACAGGCCCAGCACGCACCGGTGCGGCTTCTCATCGCCGAGCGGTCTGAAAACGCCGCTTACCAGTTCGACTCGCTGCTTCGGGACGCAGGGATTGCTACCCGGCTGGAAGTCATCGACCTGCCCATGGCAGTCGACAAGTTCGCGGACGCAGACATGATGCTCTGCAACGCAGCTCTGCCGGAGCTGACTCAGCTCCTGCCCCGACTCGCCAGCCTCGCACCGCGAGTCCCCATCATTGTCGTTAACAACGACGAAGCCTCCCTCTCGCAAACGGAAGGCATGGAGCTTGGCGCTGCCGACGTTGTCTCGGTCGCCGAAAGCCAGCACCTGGTGTTAGTGGTCAAGCGTGAGCTCGACCACGTCTGCCAGCACATTCAATACCGGCAGATGAAGAAGTCGCTGGCGGAAGCGGAGGCGCGCTGTGAGCTGCTCCTGGCAAGCTCCAGAGCCGCCATCGCTTACGTTCACGAAGGCATGCACATCTTCGCTAACGAACACTACCTCGAGCTCTTCGGTTTCGAAGACGCCGATGACCTGCTCGGCCTGCCGCTCATGGACATGCTCGACGGTGCCAGCGCCGGTACCCTCAAGGAACGGCTGAAACAGTTCCGCAACGACGAACAGGAAACGAATTTCGACTTCGTCGGCGAGAGTACAACCGGCGAGACCGTCACCGGCAATATGACCCTCGCCGCCGCCGAATACGAAGGCGAGCACTGCCTGCAGGTTACCGTCCGCTCCGACACGGCGCCGGCTGAGAACGCCGATCGTGCCGAACCTGAGCTCACGCTGGTGGCAGACCCCGAAACCGCGGAAGCTGCGAGCGCTGCAGAAAACGCCCTTGAAAACGGTTTCGCTGAAGAAGCGGAAGACGACGTGCCGGTCCTCGATGCCGATGCCATCGTCGACGCACCAAACGGCGCCGCCGCCGCTGGCCCGGAGAGCAAGGTCGAAGAAGCGGCCGACGACGAAGAATTCGAACTGGAGTTCGACGCCGAAGCAGACTCTGAAGCGGACGCCGAGCGCAGCGAGCTCGACGCAACCGTGAGCGACGACGCCATCGACTTCGAGTTCGACGATGACGCCCTCTCTGACGTTGTTGAGGCTGCCGTCGAAGAAGACGCATCAGCAGAGCCAGCGCAACCGGTGGAGGGTGCGAAGGACGATAGCGCGTTCATGGCAGATGCCATCGAGTTCACGCAACCGGACGATGCCGATGGCACCGCGTCCGACGAGCAGAGCAAAACCACTGAAAACACCGCCGCGGAAGACGAAGCTGCTTCAGCGCCATCCGCCGCGGTAGAAACCGAAACAGAGGCGCCCGCGGCGACAGCCGCTGCGGACGCCACCGATAGCACCGGCGAGTTTAGCACCATGCTGGCGCTGCCGGATTTCCTGAGTGCCTCCGAGCGCCTCGCGACAAACGCCAACGGCGAGTTCGTGAGCGTGTTTGCCGCTCAGGTTGACGGCTACGAAGACCTGCAGCGCGCCTTCGGCCTGGCCGGCGTCGACGACGCCTGCAAGCAGGTTGCCGCGAAGCTGCTCGCGGAAGCCCGCGCGCCCTTTATGCAGATCTCACCGTCCCAGTGGGCCATGCTGGTTTGCGCCAGAACCCGGGAAGACGCCATCGCTAAAGTCGACGCCGTGCGCGCAGCCGTGGAAGGGATGATGTTTGAGGTTCGCGAGAAGACCGTGCGACCCACCTGTACTTTCGGCGGCGCCATATTCAACGCTGAGGGCCACGACTCTGCGGGCAGCGCTCTGGAAGCCACCCTCGATGCGGCTTTCACCACCCTGCGCAATACCCTGGCCAGCAGCGATGGCAACACCGTTCAATTGCCCGCTTTCGACAACGCCGATCAGGAGATCGACGACGAAGCGAATCGGGTACTGGTGCTGATCTCAGAAGCGATTGAGAAGCAGTCTTTCACACTGCTCTTCCAGCCGATCATCAGCCTCCGTGGCGACAGCGACGAACACTACGAAGTGTTCCTGCGCATGAACGACCGGGAAGGCAATCAGATGGCACCTGGCGAGTTCCTGCGCACGGCCATCGACAACGGTGTCGCCGGTAAGATCGACCGCTGGGTGATTCTGCAGTCCATCAAGATGCTCTCCGCGCATCGGGCCAACGGCCACAACACGCGCCTGACCATCAATCTGACCGCCAACAGCGTTGCGGACCCGGAGTTCATTCAATGGCTGGGGGTTGCCATTAAGGCTGCCCGCCTGCCGAGTGACGCCGTTATCTTCCAGATCACGGAAGCCGATGCCGCCACCTACATCCGCCAGACGCGGGAGTTTGTGGAAGGCCTGAAGAACCTGCACTGCCGTTCTTCCCTGTCCCGCTTCGGCCTGGAAGCTGAGCCCTTTGAAGTGCTGGGCCACATTCCCGTGGACTTCGTAAAGCTCGACGGCAGCCTCATCGAAGCCCTCGACAAAGATCCGAGCAAGAAGGACAACGTCACGGAGATGGTTCGGGACCTGCAGAACGCGGGCAAACTCACGATCGTACCCATGGTGGAAAGCGCGGGACTGCTGTCGACGCTCTGGCAGGCCGGGGTCAACTACATCCAAGGCCACTACCTGCAGGAACCCTCGCAGAACATGGACTACGACTTCAGCACCGACGACTGACGCTTGAGAACTCACCAGGATAAAGGCGGCTTTCGAGCCGCCTTTTTTGTGCGCAACGCAAAGGCCAAAGGTCAGGTTCAGTCAGGCAGTGCTTGATCGATGTCCTGATCGGAGAAGCCCATCAGATAGAGGACGCTGTCCAGACCGAAGTTCGAGATGGCGTGGCTCGCGGTTTCCTTAACGACTGGCTTCGCGTGATAGGCAACGCCGAGACCGGCCGTGGACAGCATGGGCAGATCGTTGGCCCCGTCACCGATGGCGATGGTCTGCTCCAGGGAAATACCTTCCTGCGCCGCTATCTCTTCGAGGAGCGAGGCCTTCCGCGCCGCATCAACGATTTCGCCGTTGATTTCTCCAGTCATCACCCCGTCGACGATTTCCAGTTCGTTGGCGAACACGTAATCGATGGCAAGTTCACGACGCAGATGCTCCCCCACATACTGAAAGCCGCCGGAAAGGATGGCCGTCTTGTAGCCGAAGCGCTTCAGGGAGGCGATGAGCCGCCGCGCTCCGTCGTTCAACGACACCTGATCCGCGACCGTACGCAGGGCGGTTTCCGGCAGGCCCTTGAGTAAGCTGGCCCGGGCTCGGAAGCTCTCCTGGAAGTTGAGTTCGCCGCGCATGGCCCGCTCAGTGATCGTAGCCACAGCCTCGCGGACGCCGTGGATACCGGCCAGCTCGTCGATGACCTCTGCATTAATCAGGGTCGAATCCATATCGAAAGCCACGAGCCGCCGGTTGCGCCGATAGACCGTATCCTGCTGCACGCTGAAATCGAAGGTCAGCGCATCGGCCGCGGCCAGCAGCTCGGCCTTCAGCTCGGCTGGATTCTGCGGGTCCCCGCGCAGGCTCATTTCAATGGAGGTGCGCGTTGTGCTCGGATGATCAAGGGGAATGCGCCCGGACAGGCGGCGGATGCTGTCGATGTTGAGGCCCTGCCGGTGAATGATGTCCGTCACCGCCGCGATCTGCGTCCCCGCAACGCCCGCTGCCAGCAGCGTCAGGATGTAGCGCGATTTACCCTGACTGGTGACCCAGTCAACGTAATCGGGGGCGCTGATCCGGCTCGAGCGTAGGACGGTTCCAGTGTCCGCAACGGCCTCGCTGACGGTAGCGACCACGGCGTCCACAGAGATCTCCGGATCCTTGTCCTGCTGGATTTCCAGGAGGATGCCGAGGTTCAGCTCGTCGTGGATCACCGCCTGACCGACATCGAGGACGCGCACTTGATAAGCCGCCAGGGCCGATGTCACCATGGCCATGAGGCCTGGCTGATCCTGCCCGGATACGTTGAGCAGTATGATGTCGTTTTCGTTGGTCATGCTTCCGATCGGTCATGGACTCAGGCCGCGGGCGCTGCTCGACGCCGCATCGAGCAGATCACGAGTAATAACGTGGTATCAGATTGGCTTTGAAGCTTACTGCGCACATACCTCGCGTCAAACCGGTTTCCCCTTTTGAGCTGATGCTGGCGGCTGTGCTCGCCGGTGTCGGCGTGCTGCTGCTCTTTACGGCCGTGCGTCCAGAGGGAGAGCAGGTTGAGCACTTTGGCGAAAGCCTCGTTCGCGCCCTGGCCGCCCAGGCCGTGGAGCCGGTCCTCGAGCAGGACCTCATTACCCTCGGCGTCCTGACGAACCGTCTTGTGGCCCTGCCGGAGGTGAACGGAGCCAGCGTCCACGACATGGACAACGCCTCCCTCGCGCTCTCCGGCGACGTGCGCCGCGGCCAGGTGTTTTCCGCTCAGGTTGTAGACAACGGCCAGAGTGCCGCCGTTGTGCGCATCTTTGTCGATGCGAAGGCTTTCGGCACCAGCACGCCCTGGGGCCTCGTCATGGCGGCGCTGGTCTGGACGGTGCTGGCACCTCTCGCCGTGCTGGCCACCGGGCGCATCGCGATTCCGCTTCCGGCGCCAGGCATCCGGCGCCAGACATCGTCCGCAGGCGAGGCCGATCCCCTCGCCGCCTTACCGGAACCGGAGCCGTTACCCTGTCATCTGTTAACGATTAACCTCTTCAACCAGCTGGCGCTGGCTGGAGAAACCCGCCAGGAGGCCCTCGCCGTCGCCAGAAGCAGGGCTGAGCAGATTGCAAGCCTCTACCTGGGCGTCGTCCGGGATCTGCCGGGCACAGGTCTCCTTTTGGAGTTCCCCGCCAATGGCAGCGACGATCGTCCCTTCCATGTGCTTTGCGCGGCTTTTGTGACAAGCCGGCTGCTGGCCGCCTGTGACTCCGGCGGCCGCTATCGCCTCGCCGTTCACACCTGTCTCCTCGAAGGGGAGGAAACACTGTCCCTGGAAGATGAGATCGTTAAGGATAGCGCCGTACTTTCAGCCCTCGCCGGGGACAATCGCATCGCCCTTTCCGGCCGCTTCCTGGCAACCGTTCCCTACGCCCAGCGCGTCGAGGGAACCACCATGACGCATCCGCTCCTCGACGAACTCGACAGCTGCGACGGGGCTTTTCTCGCAACGGCCCTCGCAGAGCCCCACGGCGCCCTCATGGAAGCACAGCTCGCAGACCTCCTCGACGGCTACGAGGATGGCTCAACGGCGAGAGAATCCACTTTCTGAAAACCCCGGGGTAGTTTGCGTCCCCGGCGGGCGCGCTCGCCGAGATAGTGCTCGAGGTCTTTGTAGCGAATCCGGTGATGGCGCTGACCGGCATGAACCAGCAGCTCATCCGCTTCGCTGAGGAGTGCCACGGCAATCATCTGCTCTTCTCCGGATTTGAAGGCCGCCGCAGGAATGTTAATGAGCTTGTTACCTTTGCCGCGGGCAAGCTCAGGCACTTCCGCCAGGGGAAAGACGAGCATGCGTCCCTGGTTGGTGACGGTCACCACCTGCACATCCGCATCGGCCGGCACGGTCACCGGCGGCAGCGATACCCCACCCTTCGGTACGGAAAGGGTCGCCTTGCCGGCCTTGTTCTTTGTGATCATGTCCTCAAGCTTGCCGACGAAACCGTAGCCGGCCGAGCTTGCCACCAGCACTCGCGTGCTGCCGGGGCCCATCGCGACCCCGACAAAGCGTGCGCCCGCTGGCGGTTTGAGACGGCCAGTCAGGGGTTCACCCTGTCCCCGTGCCGACGGTAGCGTGTGCGGTGCTACCGCGTAGCTGCGACCCGTGGAATCGAGAAACACCAGCAGCTCGTTGGTCCGGCCCCGGGCCGCGTGTCCGTAGCCGTCACCGCTTCGGTAGTTGAGCTCCAGGGGATCGACCTCGTGACCCTTTGCCGCCCGGGCCCAGCCTTTGTCTGAAAGGACAACGGTGACCGGCTCGTTGGAGACCAGGTCTTCCTCACTGAAGGCCGCCGCCTCTTCCACCTGAGCGAGAGGCGACCGGCGCGCGTCTCCGTATTCCTCCGCGTCCGCGAGCAGCTCCTTCTTAATGAGCGTCTTCATGCGCGCTTTCGACTTGAGGGTCTTCTCGATGTCGGCCTTCTCGGCCTCGAGCTCGTCCTTCTCGCCCCGGAGCTTCTGCTCTTCAAGCCGCGCGAGCTGGCGCAGGCGGATGTCGAGAATGGCCGTTGCCTGTATGTCCGTGAGCTTGAACTTTTTCATGAGCGAGGCTTTCGGATCGTCTTCCTCGCGGATGATGCGAATGACCTCGTCAATGTTCAGGTAAGCGACCAGCAGCCCGTCGAGGATATGGAGCCGATCGTTGATCTTCTCGAGCCGGAAGGACAGCCGCCGGCGCACCGTTTCCTGGCGGTACTCGAGCCACTCCTTGAGCAGCTTTACAAGACTCTTCACCTGCGGTTTCGAGTCGAGGCCGATCACATTCAGATTGACCCGGTAGCTCTTCTCCAGATCGGTTGTGGCAAAGAGATGGCTCATGAGCCGAGGCACATCGACGCGGTTTGAACGCGGCACGAGCACCAGCCGGGTGGGATTTTCGTGATCCGATTCGTCCCGCAGATCCGTGAGCATCGGCAGCTTTTTCGCATGCATCTGCTGCGCAATCTGCTCAAGGACCTTCGCCGGAGACGCCTGATGCGGCAGCGCCGTCACCACCACCTCGCCGTTCTCCAGCTGATAAACGGCCCGGGCACGAACACTGCCGCGGCCGGTTTCATAGAGCTCGCGAAGGTCCGCCGTGGGCGTGATGATGGTCGCCTCGGAGGGATAGTCCGGAGCCCTGATATGGGTCATGAGGTCCGTGACCGTCGCCCGCGGCTTATCCAGCAGATGGATACAGGCGCTGATCACCTCATTCATATTGTGCGGCGGGATATCTGTCGCCATACCAACGGCGATGCCCGTTGAGCCGTTTAGCAGCGCAAAAGGCAGCCGCGCTGGCAGCAGCTTTGGCTCATCGATCGTGCCATCAAAGTTCGGCATGAAATCGACGGTCCCCTGACGAGCTTCGGCCAGGAGCAGCTCCGCATAGCGGGACAGTTTCGCCTCCGTGTAGCGCATGGCGGCAAAAGACTTCGGATCATCCGGCGCCCCCCAGTTGCCCTGTCCCTCAACGAGGGGGTAGCGGAAGGAGAAAGGCTGCGCCATCAGCACCATGGCTTCATAACAGGCGCTGTCACCGTGCGGGTGGAACTTACCGAGGACGTCGCCGACGGTGCGCGCGGACTTGGCGAACTTCGCCTGATTGTTCAGACCCAGCTCGCTCATGGCGTAGATGATGCGACGTTGCACGGGTTTCAGGCCGTCGGCGACATGAGGGAGCGCGCGGTCGTTGATGACGTACATGGAGTAGTCGAGGTACGCGCGTTCGGTGTAGCTCCTGACGGGGAGTTGTTCGAAGTCTGTGGTTTCGCTCATTTCTGTTCTATTCGTAGTCGTCTAGCTGTTTATCTGGGGAGAAGACGCTGCCGTTGGAGAATCATTGTCCGGCCACGTCATTGGTGAAAAGCTCTTTCGAGGAAGGCACTTCTGCAGGTGGGGTATTGCCTAACGCGTACCCTGATACCCGATGTGTTCGGGGAAGGTGGCTTC
>JBCDDI010000074.1:0-10938 GCA_039180365.1 Pseudomonadota bacterium | reverse complement strand
CTGAGAGCAGGAGCTTCTCCGCGACGTCCTGCAACAGATCGTCCGTTTCAGCGTCGCTTCGCACCAGCTGGCGCGCATAGCGTCTCATCGATGCCTGATCCAGTGCCGATAGCAGCGCTGCGAGGCCGTCCGGCGTAATTGAAGTCACTAGAGTCTGTGCCGATCGATGCCTTGGAGGTGCCATTCTAAATGAGAATCATTCAGTATGTTAAGCCGAAGCACCAAACCTTAAGGCCCTGGTGTTCGATCAACCCATCACACCCGTTCACAAAAGTTGATAGTTGATAGATGCGCTCGGGAGCTTCAGGCCTGGTTTGAATTGGGGCCTTGGTCTGGTCAGACTAACCCTTTCGTTCGAAACGTCTGGGTGCAGCTATGTGTCGAATTCTTAGCCGACTGATCGTGATCAGTCTGGTGGTCGTGAGCCCGTCCGTTGCTGCGGAAATCAAACGGACCGCTAACGGCAAGCCGGATCTCACTGGCACCTACGACACGGGCACGCTCACGCCGACCCAGCGCCCGGAATGGCTCGGAGAGACCGAGTATCTCTTTCCCTGGATGGCCCGGCTGCTGAACTGGACCTTTGAGACAGCCGCGAAGTGGGCGCAGACCGACCAGAGCGATCCGGATCGGGAAGCGCCTCCCGAAGGCGGCGACGGCAACAACGTTGGCGGCGCTGGTGGGGTAGGCGGCTATAACCTCTTCTATATTGATCCTGGCAGTTCCCTCGGCGAGGTAAATGGCCGCATCCCAACCTCGATCATTTATGAGCCGGAAAACGGCCGCTATCCGGAAACCCGCGACGGTGTGTCTGATCGGCTGGGCAACATCTACCAGAGCTTTGCGCACGAAAATACCGGCGAAGCCACCTGGCTCGATCACGATGGTCCCGGCCCCTTCGATGGTCCGGAAAGTCTGGCGCCCTCCGAGCGCTGTCTGATTTCTTTCGGCTCAACGGTGCCGACGATTTCGAGCCTCTACAACAACTACAAGCGCATCGTGCAGACAGAGACGCATGTAATGATTCTGCAGGAGATGGTGCACGACGCACGCATCATCCGTCTCGACTCCGAGCACTCGCCGGAGGATAACCGCAAATGGCTCGGCGACTCCATCGGCCGCTGGGAGGACGACACGCTCGTGGTGGAAACACGTAACTTCCGGGCAGTGAGCGGTCTGCCGGGTGCCGACGAGAATCTGCAGGTGGTTGAGCGCTTTACGCTCCAGGATGACGGCAACCTCTACTACGACTTTACCGTGACCGACGAGACTGTCTGGAGTGAACCCTGGAGCGGCCGCTATGTCTGGCAGTCGAAGCCCGACGACCTCGTCTACGAGTACGCCTGTCACGAAGCGAACTACGCCATGGGGAACATCCTGCGCGGCGCCCGGCTCCTTGAGAGCGAGTATGAGGGCGCTACTGGCGGCGGGGATGCCACAGAGGTCGAGGCTGCTACGGACGCCGGCGGAAGCTGACCGATTCTAACCCTTGCTTTCCTCCAGGACTTTCGGCTCAGCGTACTCCGGTAATGGCCTCGAGGCGCTGCAGTCCGTTGTGATCGAGCGCGGCGGTGGCGTGTCGTGTTGCCATGGTTTCCACCAGCTGCCGACCGCGCTCGTTGGAGAGGTCCATGGAGCCGCCGGTCACCATGGCCGTTGCCAGACCGCCCATGAGCTGCGCGTGGCCGTAGTCGTCCCAGAGCTGATCAAAGCTGTAGCCTGAGATACCTGAATCGAGCAGTTGCTCATGGTAAGTGCGTACCAGCGTTTCTTCGTTGCCGCGTCGCAGGTCGCAGTCCATGGAGCCGCTCAGCACGTAGGCCAGGTCGTAGGCGCCGGTGCCGCGACCGATGCCCTGCCAGTCGAGCACGACAACCTGTTCTGAACCGGCAGGACCAAAGAGCAGGTTTTCCACCCGGAAGTCCTGATGCACCAGCGTCCAGGGGCTTCGAGCGCAGAGGGCCTGATTGATCGAGAGGTAGTTGCCGGCGAAGCGCTCGTAGATCTCTCTTCCGCCCTCTGGCAGGGAGGCCCCGAAGCCGTCGAGAAAAACCGGCAGAATCTGAGTGAGCAGATTGTCCACGAACTCGATGCGCGGGCCGGTCATGGTGGGGATCCAGTCGAGCTCCGGCGTTTGCGCATTGTCCCACCAGACAGCATGAATGCTGGCCAGCACCTTAACGGCCGCCGCCGCCTGCGAAGCGGTCATGCCTTCACTCTGATCGACCAGGGTGAGCGCAGAGAGGTCTTCCATCACGATCACGAACTCAGCGGTGCCCGCTTCGATCTCTGCGTGATAAATAGCCGGCATGCCGACAGCGATGTGCGGCGCAAGCTCGCGGTAGAAACGCACCTCTGCTTCAAACATGCCGAGGGCAACACCCTGAGCCCGGTTTTCTTCGAAGGACGACGGCAGCTTAACCACAACCGTTGCCGGAGCCTGGGTATTCGCTTCGGCATAGCTGAGGGCGACGCGGTAGATGTCTCCCATGAGCCCAACGCCCTGGCCGATCTGGGTCGGTTTATGGTCCCGTATTTCGGCGCCGAGCACCTCGCCAAGCCAGGCGCTGCTGACATCGGCAATGGTCTTTGGAATCACCGTTGTTGATCTCCCCTCGTTTGCCTTCGTTTCCTGGGCGTTTGGCGCGCCTCTGGTGCGCGCCTGGTGCGCGCTTGACGAACATCTCCAGCGGGGCGTTATTCCCCACCGCCCTGCGCTATGCTCCTGAAGCATCGCCTGAACCCTGGGGAAAGAAAAGCAACATGTTCGACTTTAACGGAAAGACCGTGCTAATCACTGGCGCCTCTTATGGCCTTGGCGAGCAGTTCGCCTACGCCTTCGCGGATGCCGGCGCCGATCTGATTCTGACAGCCAGGAGCACGGAGCTTCTCGAAGGAGTAGCAGCAACCTGCCGGGAGAAAGACCGCAAGGTTACCGTTGTGCCGGGGGACGTTTCTGTGGAGGCCGACGTGCAGAAGGTGATCAACACGGGTCTTGAGGCTCACGGGCAGATTGACGTGCTGATCAACAACGCCGGTATTGCCGATCCGCGCGGCGTCGCCGCGGAACAGTTTGATTCGGAAACCTTCAACAACATCCTCGCCGTGGATCTCATTGGGGCTTTCCACTACGCCCGCGATGTGGGTCGACACATGCTTGAGCGCGGCCGGGGGTCCATCGTCAACATCTGCTCGATCCTTGCCAGCGGTGGTAACGAAAACAACGTGCTCGGTTATACGGCTGCGAAAGGCGGGCTCCTGAACATGACCTATCAGCTTGGCGTTGAGTGGGCCGATCGGGGCGTTCGCGTTAACTCTGTGTCGCCAGGGTTCATCGTCACCGAGATGACGCGACCCATGCTTGAAGCCATGGGCATCGATCGCTGGATCGCCAGTCGCACGCCCATGCGTCGCGTCGGCGAAGCCCAGGAAGTGACCAACGCCGTGATGTTCCTGGCGTCGGATCTTGCGAGCTATATCACCGGTGTTGATCTGCTTGTTGACGGCGGCACAAACGCCAGCAATGGCACTTTCCAGATTCCGCCGATTCACCATGAATGGAATCGTGACAGGCCTATGGTTCCCACGGCTTACGAGCCGGTGCAGCCACGTCCTGACTGGTATCAGGCTCTTGAGCAGGGGGTGCCAGGCGTGCACTACCCGTTGCCGGATGCCGAGGGCTAGCGCTGATCTTGAATCCAGTGCAGTGCGAGGCGGTACCGCTTAGGGGGCCGGGATTGCCTTAGTAGTCGACTTTGCCTTCTAGGAGCGCGCCGGCGAGTTTCTGTGCTGCCCGGGCGATACGCGGGCCTTCCGGGTCTTCACCGCAGGCGTTATCCAGAAGCAGGCCGCCAACACATAAGGCGAGCGCCGCACGGGCTGCATCGGCATCCAGCGGCGCATCATCCTGACCGCGGCGCATCTCTTTGAGCACGGCAAGTACACCTTCCACATAGGCGGCTCGGGTGCCAGCGTCTGCGCGGATGGCATCGATGGACAGCGCAGAAATGGAGCAGCCTCCGACGACGGCCTGTCGATTGTCCGGGTCCAGGTAATCCCGGGCGATCCTGGCTCCCTGACGGCGCAGACTCTGCGTGGTCTTCCCGGAACGTGCCTTCAGGCGTCGGGCGAAATCGTGGTTGCCTCGGAGCACGGCGGCCAGCAGCTCCGCCTTCGAGTTGAAATGGCCATAAAAGGCGCCGCGCGTAAGGCCGGCCTCGGCACAGAGTTCATCGATGCCAACACCGTTATAACCCCGAGCCCGGAACAGGTCGGCCCCGGCCTGGATGAGTGCAGCTCTTGATTGAGCTTTGTGCGCGGCGCTGTAGCGAGCCATAGCTGCTCCGAAAATTGAATGTCGACCATCATCCTATAGTGATATATGATGATCAACATCTATAAGGAAGTTACTGGGAGAGCTCTTCTTTTCCGGGGGAATCGAGAGGAGCTGGACGAATCACAAGAGGAGGGGAAGCCTCGTGAGCATCACGCTGCATCAGTTTGCATTTTCGCATTTCAACGAGAAGGCCCGTTGGGCGCTGGCCTTTAAAGGGATCGAGCATCAACGGGAGACGTATCTCCCTGGGCCGCATATGGGCGCTGTCCGGAAGCTGTCCGGCCAAACCTCGACGCCGGTACTTGAGGCCGATGGAGAAGTTGTTGCCGGTTCTGCGGCAATCATCGACTACCTGGAGCGCAGCCAGCCGACACCGGCGCTTTACCCAGAGCTGGTAGAAGAGCGAGCCGCGGCCCTTGAACTGCAGACTCACTTCGATGCGGAGGTTGGCCCCGCCGTGCGCACGGCGCTGTTCTCGGCGCTCGTCGAAGAGGGCGGCTATCTCTGTCAGATGTTTGCTGGCAGCAAGGGTTTACCCAAGCGAGTCGCCTATCGCGCGCTCTTTCCCCTGGCCCGAGGGTTGATCGCCAAGGGCAACGGCGTCACGGACCCGGAGACTGTTGAGGGTGCGTTTGCAGGCACTCGCAAAGCCCTGGACACGATTGCCGCCCGGACCGCGGCAACGGGCTATTGTGTGGGTCAGGCCTTCACCGTCGCGGACCTTACCGTGGCCGCACTTTTTGCGCCGATCGCGCAGGTAAAACATCTGGACATGAAGCGTCCGGAGCCGATGCCGGAGCGTGTGCAGGCAGTAATCGCTCAGTTTGCCGATCACCCTGCGGTAGCCTGGGTGCAACAGATCTACGCACGGCATCGCCCCTAGGGGACCTTCGCTGCTTCTGTCGCCTCGGGTAGACGGTCGCCTGGCTTGACGCTGATGCCGGGTATCCGGCAGGGGATGCCAGTCAGCCCGTGGCCTGACGTGTACGCGTGATGCGGATTGGCTCGCTCAAGAGCTGTTCCGGGGCGGTGAGGATCAGATCCCGGATCTGCGGCCAGCGTTCCTGAAAAGAAGGGGAAAGGTTCTCGTCCACGTCGAGCGATGCGAGCCCCAGCATGATGAGGGTGCGGGACTTAGCGGCGAGTTCATCGAAGCCGAGATCGAGGAAGATCTGATCGAGGTTTGCCATCAGCACCTCGTCGTAGCGGCGCACGGCGGCAAGGGCCCGCTCGTCCTGGTGGGCCCAGGCGCGCATGGCGATATTGAGCTGGCGCATGGAACTGCGACCGAAGATACCGGTCGCTTCCCGGAGCCTGAGATCTGGATCGTCGCCGACGGCTTCCCGGGCCTGATCGAAAATGAGCTGCGCCTGCTCTGTGCCATAGAAGTGCGCAAGCGCCGAGAGATAGTCGTCGAAACTCCTGAAGTGGTGGTAGAAGCTTCCTGTTGAAACGGCGAGGAGCTCCGTCAGCCGATGCAGCTTGATGGCTTCGATACCGCCATCCATGAGCAGTTGCTGACCTGCCAGCACCCAGTCTTTTGGTGTTTTGCCCGTCCTCGCCATTCTCTCGTGCCGTCTGGCCTCTCAACGCTGATTGATTTTCGTGCAGTGCCCGCCCTGCAGGGCACCTCGCGGCGATGCTGGACAATAACATAACCTATGTTATGGTTTGAGGATGAAGAACGCCAGTGGAAGCTGGCGATTCAGAACTGATCAGTCGGGAACTGATCGGTCGGAAACTGAAGGACCGGGAAGCACACTTGAGCGAAGGGGACTTAATCAATGAGTGAGAGCGTCGCAGAACAGGAAACAACGGTACGAACCTTCCGGACGCCGGAGCAGGAGCAGGCGGAAAAAGGGGCCGGTGTGCCCGCCGCCAGTGAGCTGGCAGTCGAGGACATCAATCCGCTGAACGCTCATCTCTTCAAGGAGAACCGCTGGCAGGATCATTTCGCCCGGCTGAGAGCGGAAGACCCCGTGCACTTAAATGAGCTCGAGACCGCCGGCCGTTACTGGTCCCTGACCCGCTATGAAGACATCAAACAGGTCGACTCGAACTGGGAGGCCTTTTCTTCCGCCAACGGCATCACCCTCGGTTTCCCCGTGGGTGTGGAAGTGCCAGATAGCCCCTTCTCCGGCGCCTCACCGTTCATAGCCCAGGATCCGCCCAGCCACGATGAGCAGCGCAAAACCGTCGCCGGTGTTGCGGCTCCGGCCAACTTGGCGCGCCTCGAGCCGCTCATCCGTGAGCGCACCTGTATGGTCCTCGATGCCCTGCCTGAGGGTGAAACCTTCGACTGGGTTGACACGGTCTCCATCGAACTCACCACGCTCATGCTCGCCACGCTCTTTGATTTTCCCCTCGAAGATCGACGCAAGCTCACGCGCTGGTCCGACGTGGTGTTTGCGATTCCGGAGCCCGGCGGCGTGGTGGAAACGCAGGAACAGAAGCGCGAAGAGTTCATGGAGTGTGTCGGCTACTTCGCCAAGCTCTGGCAGGAACGCCTGGAAAACCCTGGCGAGGACCTGGTCTCCATGCTTGCCCACGGTGAATCTACGAAAGACATGTCTCCGGCCGATCATCTCGGCAACCTGCTGCTGCTGATCGTTGGCGGCAACGACACCACCCGCAACACCATGTCCGGCAGTATTTACGCGCTGAACAAGTTCCCGGAGCAATACGACAAACTCATAGCGCATCCGGAGCTCATTCCGCAGATGGTTGCCGAGGTCATCCGCTGGCAGACGCCGCTCTCCTACATGCGTCGCACGGCCAACGAAGACTGCGAAGTCGGCGGCAAGCAGATCAGAAAAGGCGATCAGCTGCTGATGTGGTACGTCTCCGGAAACCGCGATGAGGACGTGTTCGAAAACGCCGATGAGCTCGACATCGAACGGAAGAACGCTCGCCAGCACCTGTCCTTCGGCTTCGGCATTCACCGCTGCATGGGTAATCGCTTGGCGGAACTTCAGCTCCGGGTGCTCTGGGAGGAAATCCTCAAGCGGTTTGAGAAGATCGAGATCCAGGACGAGCCCGAGCGCACCTTCTCTTCCTTTGTGAAGGGCTATACCTACCTGCCCGTGAAGGTCACGCGCAAAACCGCCTGATCTTCCCGCGGGAACAGAAAAAGAAGGCGCTCAATCGAGCGCCTTTTTCTTTTAGTTGGCTGAAAGCCTCTGCTTTGGCCGAACGCGTTAGAGTTCAGCCAAGGCCGTCGCTTCCCGCGAGGCTACTTCGGCGCGAAGCGCTGGCCTGCGTCTACGCGTACGGTACCGCCGTTCATCATGGCGTTTTCGTAGATTGAGATCGCCTGGATCGCGTAATGAATGGGCCGACCCATACGCTTCGGGAAGGCGGCGTCTTTCGTCAGCGCCAGGGCGAACTCGTCCGGGATGCCGGCGGTCAGGCCCGTATCGAAGAGGCTCGGGGCGATGGCGTTCGTGCGGATGCCCATGCTGCCGAGATCGCGGGCCATAACAAAGGTCATGCCGGCGATCCCCGCCTTAGCGGCTGAGTAGGCCACCTGGCCGATCTGGCCTTCGAAAGCGGCGATGGAAGCGGTGTTGATGATGCAGCCCCGCTCGCCGTCTTCGTTCGGCTCGTTCTCCGCCATTTTTGCCGCCACCAGGCGGGAGATGTTGAAGGAGGAGATCAGGTTCAGATCAATGACCCGCTGGAACTCTTCGAGGGGATGAGGCCCCTCTTTCGTCAGCGTGCGCTTGGCAAGCCCGCCACCGGCCGTGTTCACGCAGAACTGCACGGAGCCGCCGAGGGCCGCTACCGCATCGTTGATGGCCTGTTCCGTGCCCTCGTAGTCCATGACGTTGCAGGGGTGGTAGGTGCCGCCAAGGCGCTCGGCGACGGCTGCGCCATCGGAGTTCGGCAGATCGAGAATGGCCACCTTGCCGCCGCGCTCGGCGAAAAGCTCTGCGGTGGCGAGCGCCATACCCGAGGCGCCGCCGACAAAGAGGCCGTTGCTTCCGGAAATTTCCATGTAGTGTCCCCAGTGAAAAAAATGAGGGGCGAAGATTAACGTGTGAACGGCTCTCTGGGCCAATACCGCAGGCGCCGGGCCTGGCGGGGCTGGAGCCTGTGCCTCCCAGGGTGCACACTGCGGTCATGGACTATCGATCGGCAGCGGAAGCCCGAGATCTCGCTGGCTTACGCCTGGCCCTCACCGTTGGGGTGCCCGGGCCCTGGGGGGAGTCAGCGAAGAAAGTTTTCGAATATAAGGGCATCCCCTACGTGCCGGTGGCGCAGTACGCGAGTCGTGCGAACGAAGATCTGGTGAGCTGGACCGGGATCCGCAATGCGCCCGTCGCCGTCTATGAGAACGAGGCGCCGCGAAGCAATTTCCAGGATATCGTTGCCCTCGCAGAGCGACTGCAGCCGGAACCGCGGCTGGTGCCCATGGACCCCGTGGAACGCCAGGTCTGCCTCGGCATTTCTGCCGACATCTGCGGTGAAGGCGGTTTCGGCTGGAAGCGGCGCATCCTCATGAGCCAGCGCCCACGGGATGATGATCCGCCAGATTTGGAGGATCCCGGCCTCGATCGAAAGGTCATGGGCCAGGCTTACCGCCATTCAGCGGATGAGGCAGCCCTTGCTCTGGATTACGTTGCCGGATTGCTTGATGAGCTGGCCGCCCGACTGAAACGACAGCGGCTCCTCGACTCCCCCTATTTTGTCGGTAACGCCGTCACCGCCTGCGACATTCACTGGGCCTGTTTTTCAGCCCTGCTGGAACCCCTGCCTCACGACGTGAATCCCATGCCCGATTGGCTGCGGCTCTCTTACGGCTACCTCGGACCGCTGGCACCGCACCGGCACCAGATCCTCATTGATCACCGCGATCATATGTTTGCCGCTCATCTCGGTTTGCCGCTGGACTTTTAGGCCGCTGCTGTTCGACGCGAAAGCCGCTTGCCGTGGCCAAGGGCAGAACTGCCCGTATACTCGACGCTCAGCGGGGTCCACGGCGGCCACCCGATTCAGCGAGGAGATCCAGGAATTGAGCAAGTTCAGTCTTACTGTTAACGGAGAGGTCCACGAAGTGGACGTAGCGCCGGAGATGCCGCTGCTGTGGGTGCTCCGGGATAAATTGAAGTTCACCGGCACTAAATTCGGCTGCGGTATCGCTCAATGCGGCGCTTGCACCGTGCACGTGAACGGCACTCCGGTGCGGTCCTGTGTGTTGCCCGTCTCGGCCGTTTCCGGAGCGGTAACCACCATCGAAGGGCTCGGCGAAGGCGGCGACCTGCACCCGCTGCAGGCTGCCTGGATCGAGGAAGATGTGCCGCAGTGCGGCTACTGCCAGTCCGGGCAGATCATGAGCGCCGCTGCACTGCTGGCGACGAATCAGTCGCCGAGCGATGCAGACATTGATCAGGCCCTGGCCGGAAACTTCTGCCGTTGCGGTACCTATGTGCGGATCCGGAAAGCCGTGCACACGGCCGCCTCCTACTACGAAGCCGATGGGGGGAGCCGCGGATGAGCATCGATATGAATAGACGCAACCTCCTGAAGGTCTCGGCCCTGGCCGGCGGTGGCCTCATGCTGCAGATGACGCTGCCGAAAGAAGCCGTTGCCGCCGAGCACAACACCCTGATCCGCAATCGCGAATTGAACGTTTACGTGCAGATCGCGCCCGACGGTGAGATCACCATCTACTCGGCCATCCCGGAGATGGGGCAGGGCATCAAGACAACCCTGCCAATGATCATTGCAGAGGAGATGGGTGCCCGCTGGGAAGACGTCACGGTAATCACCGCACCCCTCGATCAGCAGACCTTCGGCATGCAGGGTGCCGGTGGTTCCACGTCCGTGCCCCGGAACATCGGCACCATGCGGCGCATGGGGGCATCGGCTCGGGAGATGCTGATCGGAGCGGCGGCGCTGCTCATGGAAGTGGACCGGGAAGAACTTGAAGCGCGCGACAGCCAGGTCGTACACAGCTCCGGACAGGCGCGGACCTTCGGACAGCTCGCAGCACTTGCCGCTGAGCAGCCGGTGCCTGATCCGGAAATGCTCTCCTTCAAGGACCCGCGCTCCTATACGATCATCGGCACCTCGGTCGGCGGCGTGGACAACCTTGTGATCGCCACCGGTCGGACGGAGTTCGGCATCGACGTCGACGTGCCGGGTATGAAGTACGCGAGCTACCAGCGCTGCCCGACGATCGGCGGCCGGGCCCGGACCTTTAACGAGCGGGAAATCCGTGCCTTGCCCGGCGTCACCGACGCTTTCATCCTCGATCCCGACCCGCGCTCCGGTGAGGCCTCTATGGCGTTCCTCCGCGGTCTTGCCGAATTGCAGGGTGGGGTGGCCATCGTCGGCGATGACACCTGGTCTGTGTTTAATGCCAAATCAAAGCTGGAAGTGGACTGGGACACTTCCGGGGCGTCCGAGGACGACTGGGAGCGCATGGTCGAACAGGGCCGGGCGCTCGCCCGGGAGGACGGCGGCGAAGTTAAAGCTCCGGGGATCAACGTCGCCGAGGCCCTTGCGGACGACGCTAACAAGCAGACGGAAGCGTTTTATCAGTTTCCCTATGTTGCCCACATCTGCATGGAGCCCATGAACTGCACCGCCGACTTCCG
>JBCDDI010000073.1:0-11034 GCA_039180365.1 Pseudomonadota bacterium | reverse complement strand
CCGAAACCCCACACGGGATCCGGCCAGGCCGGATCCCCGGCGTGCCGCCCGACGATATGCACGTGGAGCTGCCTGACCCGATTACCGAGGGCACCCACGTTGAGCTTCTGCACTTCCGGCTGGGCCGCGAGCACCGGTGACACGGCGCTGATCTCCCTGTTGAGCGCCTGCTGATCTTTGCTGTCCAGGTGATGCCATTCGGTGACGTCTGCGCGCCTTGGAACAAGGATGCACCAGGGATAGCGGGCATCGTTCATCAGCAGCAGCTCTGAGAGCGACAGGCTCGCCACCGCTAATGTGTCTCGAGCCAGCGTCGGATCCAGGACCCAGGCCATCAGCGCGTCCCAAAGCCACCGACCCAGATCGGACTCGACCAGGCCATGGCATCGTTCGCCTGGCGCACCCGGACGAAGTAGTAGTCGCCCTGCCTGTCTGAACTGTCTGTGACTTCAAACTCCACAACGGTCGCACCGTCTTTGATCTGGCGCCGGAGCAGAACCCGGTCCCGGTAGTCGCCAACGTCAACTTCCACCTCCAGGGTACCGCTGTCGGTGAGCGCCTTAAGGGGCAGGTCAACGGTTGCCGCCGGTGTGGTCTGTGCGGGCCGATAGGCTGGCGGCGCGCCACCGCTCTCGCGAGCGTCCTTAAGCTCCAGCGTGATGGCTGTGTTGCGTTTTACCGCTTCCAGGTCAAGGGCGATGGAGCTGGTGTCGCCGCGGGTCAGCGTTGTGAAATTCAGACGGTTCGGTACCTCCGGATCGGCGCTCAAGGTCTGCAGCAGCTGGTTGTGGAAATCCATGGGCTTAAAGCCGACCAGGGTGCCGTTAGTGACCGTTAAGGAGCCCCGCCAGTGGCGCCAACCCCGGGGATTGTCTCCGGGGTGATAGGGCTCCGCATCGGAGCCGAAAGACAGCAGCATGGATTCTTCGCTCGCGAGCTTTTCTGCGGCCTGGCTCAGGTAGTCGCGGCTCCAGAGTACGGCGTCATTTTTAA
The DNA here is from genome assembly GCA_039180365.1 of Pseudomonadota bacterium. Classification (GTDB taxonomy): domain Bacteria; phylum Pseudomonadota; class Gammaproteobacteria; order Pseudomonadales; family Azotimanducaceae; genus SZUA-309. Next base: position 10,041 of record JBCDDI010000073.1, on the reverse strand, counting down.
TGACGGTGATGCTTTCGATGGGGGCGGTGCCGATAACGCGGCCTTTCAGCTGCCGCTCCTCGCTGAAGGGCGCGCGCTCGCCCATGCCCGTGCCGTTCACCTCCACCTCCAGAATCATGCGATCGCCCGTGGTCGCGTAGGTTCTAAGCGCCTTCATGGCATCAAAGATGGCGTCCGTTGTTTTTTCCCTGGCGAGAATCGCGCCAAGGCCGCCGCGCTGCGCCAGCGATCCGCTCTTCGGGGCGCTGTAGCCGGGCTGGCTGAGATGATTGTCAGAGGCGGCGATGAACCCCACCTGGTGGCCCTGCTTGAGATACATCCGACCGAACCACTCGAAGCTGCCGTGCTGGGACATGATCTCGACGAGGGGCTCAAGCTCCGGGTCATTCTGCCGGTAGTCGCCGGCCTGATGGGCGTGGGGAATAACAACCACGTCGCCGGTGTCTGCGGAATTGCGGAGTCCCTGATAAAGCTGCGAGAGCGTCGGGTAGAACTGAATCGGGATCCGGTCGCGGCCCTCGGGCGTGCGGTAGAGCACGTTGTGATGGCCGCCATAGAAGTTGCGCACGGTCCATTCGTAGCCGAGATAGGCGATGAACTCGCCGTCGCGGCTGTAGCGCCGGACGTTGTTGCGCAGGACTTCCCACTCCGCGTCGTCCATCCAGATGTCGTGTTCAGAGTGGGTTACGTAGTCGAGGCGGGCATCGTCGCGAGCCCAGCTCATGAAGCGATCGGGCGTGCCGATCCCTTCCGCGAAACCGGAGTGACCGTGCGTGTCGCCCCAGAAGATGCGCTCGCGCCGGTCGGCGCTCACCAGGATGGGATTAACGACCCCGGTTACCCGTTCGCCCTTTGTAGCGAGCTCGAGGTAGTAGATGCCCGGTTCTTCGAAGCTGAGTTCGATGAGGCTGATCGCCTCCCGGTTCGCCGGGACTCTGGCAACAACCTGATCCCCATGGCGCACCGTAACCGCTGGATGGCCGCCTTTCGCTCGGTTCCGGTAGGCGTCTTCACCACGCACGGAGAGCGTAAAGGTCTCTCCCGGGCGCACCACGGAAGGTGCGAAACCGTGCAGCCCGCTGAACGCCGTGCCCGTCACAACGATCGGCTGGATCGGCAGGGTGAGGAAAGGTTCGTCGTCAGTAAAGGCAAGATAGAGCGGCAGCGGCATGCGATCGCTCGAGAAGTCGGCCATGAGAAAACCGCGGCTGCCGCTGCTCCGGTCGCCGTAGGTGAATACCACTTCGTCACCGGGTTCCAGACGGCCCTGGGCCAGGCGGAATACAAGCGCGGCGGCCGGAGCCCGGAAGCCGCCGTGCATACCGCGCATCGGCGTGGTTGTCGCATCGAAGGCAACACTGCCATTGCTGCTCTGAATGGTCAGATAGTTGTCAGCGGCTGGATCTGTTGTCTGCCAGACCCCGTAGTTGGGCATGAAGTGGCGCGCCACAAGGAAGCCACCGCCGGACTCTATGGCTCGGGAGCCGACGGTGTAGGTCTGCCGGATCGTGACATGCTGACGGGCCTCGAAGGGACCCGGATCTGCCACCAGGGAACCGATCGCATCCGGTTGCTCGTCCAGGAGCGTAAGTTCGAAGATGAAGTCATCGAGGATCCGGGGCAGGTCGCGGGCGAGCTCGGGGTAGGCGGCGACGGCGCCCACGGCCTGCGTCAGGTTCACCGGCAGCTCGCCGCCGTCGAGGGCCCAGGCGTTGGCCCACTGCCAGAGAATGCGCGACCGCTCGCCCATGTTCAGGGTGTCTGTAGGCAGAAACGCCTGGTCCGCCTTGAGCTTCTCGACCCGTGCGCGAAGATCGGGGCTGAGGTAGTCGCCGCTGCTGGCACTTTCGGCGGCCGGCGCAGCCGCGAACAGACAGCAGCTGCCGCAGAGCAACAGGCGCTGTTGCCAGGCCCGGGCCTGCCGTCCGCGTCGGCGCTCAATCCTTGAGCGAAGATCTGACAAGTATCTCAACGTCGTTTAACCATCCAGCTGGTATCCGAAGCATGTCCAGTATTCTTACCGGTAAGCGGGACATGTTAAGCAGGGTGCTTTCCCTTCAGCAACACGGCGGCCGGCGGCTGGGTGCTGATTCGTGGGGAGATTCATGCATAGATTGATGAAGAGATTCTGAAGATCCGGTCGGAACGATTGACCCCTCCCGCTGCGCGTGGAGACTAGCGGGTCCTGTTTGGGAGAACCGATGCCCGGTGATGCGGACGCGGCCGGGGCCGAAGGGGAGGGTGGAGCAATGGAAAAAGCCGAAGACTCGCGCAGAAGCAAGGCAAAGGCGCCGCGCCGAGCCGCAAAAGGCACCGGAACGGCTCTGACACCGCGAGTCCTTGCCGGTACCAGCGGCTACAGCTACAAGGAATGGCGGGGCGTTTTTTATCCGGAGCAGTCTCAGCCCGATGAGTGGCTTGAGCTCTATGGGAGCCGCCTGCCTACCGTTGAGATCAACAACACCTTCTATCGCATGCCGCGCAGCCACGTTGTGGAAACCTGGCGCGATAGCGTCCCGGAAGACTTCCGCTTCGTTATCAAGGCGTCACGGCGCATTACCCATCAGAAACGACTGAAAGATGCCGATGAGCCCGTGGGTATTCTGCTCAAGCAGACGAGCCTGCTCGGCGAAAAACTCGGCGCGCTGCTTTTTCAGCTGCCGCCCCAGCAGCGACTCAATCTTGACCGCCTGCAGTCTTTTCAGGCGCTCCTCCCGGAGGGAATTCCGGCAGCGTTCGAATTCCGCCATTCAAGCTGGAATGACGAAAGCGTCGATCGGGCGCTGGCCGACAGAGGGCACGTCCGGGTCCTCTCCCACGATGGCGGCGCCGAAGTGCCTGCGATCGAGCGCGGCCCGCTCTGCTACCTGCGCCTGAGAGCGTCCGACTACTCGGCGCCCGAGCTCGGCGAATGGCGCGAGCGAGTGGACGGCTCCGGGGCTGATGTTGCTTTCGTGTTCTTCAAACACGAAGACGCCGGCGGCGGACCCCGCATGGCGACGGAGTTCCTTGCAGCCGGGCGAGGTAACGGCGGTGGGAGAGCATCGGCAACCGAGGCGTCTGCCGCAGAGCCCGGTGATGCTGATGGCCGCAAAGCACCGAAACGGGCGGGCGCGAAACGGGCCAGCCGGCGCGGTGGGACCTCAACCGTTTCAGGGGAGAGTTGAGCCGCGGCCACCGCTGACACTTCCCATGCTGGCTGTTCTCAAGAACCTTAGCTACCGCAGGCTCTTCTTCGCGCAGGTCATTGCACTCCTCGGCACCGGGTTGAGCACCGTAGCGCTGGCACTCCTGGCCTATGATCTTGCCGGCGGCAATGCCGGTGCCGTTCTGGGTGCTGCCCTTGCCCTGAAGATGGTTGCCTACGTCAGCATCGCGCCGATCGTCGGCGGACTGGCTCATCGATTGCCGCGTCGGGTGTTGCTGGTCTCACTCGATCTGCTCCGGGCGGCCCTCGTCTGCTTACTCCCGTTCGTTACTGAAGTCTGGCAGGTATTCCTGCTGATATTCCTGCTTAACGCCTGTTCGGCGGGCTTCACGCCGACCTTTCAGGCGACGATTGCCGACGTGCTGCCAGAGGAAGTGGACTACACACAGGCGTTGTCGCTGTCGCGTCTTGCCTATGACCTGGAGAACCTGTTCAGTCCTGCGCTCGCCGCCGCTGCCCTGCTGTTTTTGAGTTACGACGGGCTCTTTTCGCTCAACGCCTGCGCCTTTCTCGTTTCTGCGGCGTTGATTGTCACACTTCAGCTGCCTCGTCCCGTGGCCCCGGAGCGCACTGGCGGGCTCTGGGCGAATACCCGCTTCGGGCTCGAAAGCTATCTGCGTACGCCCCGGCTCCAGGGCCTGCTGATCCTGTCCCTGGCCGTAGCCGCCGCTGGGGCCATGGTCATTGTTAACACCGTCGTCTATGTGCGCGAGCATCTGGGTCGCTCCGAGACCGACACGGCGCTGGTGCTCGCTGCCTATGGCTTCGGATCCATGGTGGTTGCGCTGTCACTGCCGAGGCTGCTTAAGGGACGCTCGGACCGACCTCTCATGCTCACCGGCGCCTTCCTGCTGGCCGCAGGTCTTGCCGCAGGCCTGTTTAAGCCTGGTTTTTTCGCGCTGCTGCCGCTTTGGGCCCTCCTGGGGGCGGGTGCCTCTCTGGTTCAAACCCCCGCGGGTCGCCTGCTTGTTCGATCTTCGCAGGAGGCCGACCGGCCTGCCTACTACGCCGCCCAGTTTGCACTCTCACACGGCTGCTGGCTGCTCGCCTATCCGTTGGCGGGTTATCTGAGCTCAGGACCCGGTCTCGATGCGGCGTTTCTCGTGCTTGCGCTCGTGGCACTGGCCTCAGCGCTCGCGGCGGCTTGGGTTTGGCCGCGGGACGACGCGGTGCCGCTCAAGCATCGCCATGAGGCGCTTCGTCATGAGCACCTGCACGTACATGATGAGCACCATCAGCATGACCACAAAGGCTTTGAGGGGGAGGAACCGCATCGTCATGAGCACCTGCATGAGGTGCTTGAGCACAGCCATCCGGTCACCATTGATCTGCACCATCCAACCTGGCCGATATCGTCCGGGAGGGGTAACAGCCAGAGCCACGAGCATGGACACGGGTGAGAGCCGTCTCAGGCGAGAACGCCCTCGAGGATAAAAAACGACAGGACCGCAACGATAGCGCCGACCACGAGGATCAGAATGAAGGTGCCCGTATCGGATGCTTCACCCTCGCCGGCCTCGTCCTGACCCCGTTTGGTACGTGCAAGCAGGTACACTACCACCACCACGATGAGGGCGGGGACCAGGAACTGAACCAGATAGCGCATGGCGCGAGGATAGCACGTGGCCTGGTTCAGTGATCATTGGCTAGCCGGTGTACTGCTTGTGGTCTACACGGGCGTACTTCTCTATCACGCGCGGATCGGCGCCCAGCGCAGCCACAACATGACCGAGTATTACGTTGGAGGCAGGAACCTCGGGGGGCTTGTCGTGGGGGTTTCGTTTTTTGCCACCTTTGCGAGTACCAACAGCTACATCGGTCACGCCGGAAAAGGCTACGAGTACGGTCTGCCGTGGATGGTCATGGCGGTGTTTATCGTTGTGTTCACCTGGCTTTCCTGGACCCTTGTGGCACCACGTCTGCGCCGCTTCACCAGCCACTGGGATGCGCTGACGCTGCCCGATTATCTTGCGGCTCGCTTCGGCGCAGACACCCGGGCACTGCGGACCTTTGCGGCCCTTGTCATCCTGCTGTCGAGTCTGCTTTACCTCGTCGCCATCTTCAAAGGCGCCGGCAATCTCTTCGAGCGGTTTCTGACCATTCCCTACGAACAGGCCGTGGGCCTGACGCTGGTCATTGTTGTCCTCTATACCTCTATCGGCGGCTTTGTTTCCGTGGTGAGAACGGACGTGGTCCAGGGCATCCTGATGATCTTAGGTTCCACGACCATCTTCTTTTTTGTCTTTCGCGCCGCCGGCGGCGTGGATGCCTTTCCTGATCTTGCCGCAGCGCCGGAAACCAGCGAACTCTTCACCCTCAACGCGGGAATTCCCTTTATTGTGCTCCTCGGGATTGCCCTGTCCGGCTCCTTGAAGCTGCTCGTTGATCCGCGCCAGGTCTCCCGCTTTTACGCTCTGAAGGACGAGCAATCCGTGAAGGTCGGCATCTGGGTAGCCGTTGGCGGCATCGCGCTCATTCAACTGTGTCTGTTCCCGGTGGGGCTGCTGGCTCGCGCGCTCCTCGACGGAGTGACGGATACGGATCTGGTGATCCCGACGCTCATCAACGATCCGACAATATTCCCCCTCTGGGTGGCGGACTTTCTGGTGGTGGCCATGGTGGCAGCGGCCATGTCGTCCATGGACAGCGTGCTCCTCGTGGCCGCTTCTGTCCTCTACAAGGACGTCGTTGAGACCGTACATCCGACGGCGCATCCGCTCACCTGGACCCGCATCGGGGTGGTGGGTTTTTCCGTGCTTGCGGCGATCATTGCCCTTGACCCACCGGGCGGTATCGTTGAGATCACGATCTTCTCCGGGAGTCTTTACGCGGTCTGTTTCTTCCCGGCGATCCTCTTTGGGCTGCACTGGTCTCGGGGGACAGCAGCCGGCACGCTCAGCGCCATGATTGCCGGCGTTACCGTGCTCCTCGCCTGGATGTTCTTCGGGCCGCGCGACGCGGTCCATGAGGTGTTTCCAGCGCTCGCGACGTCCTGCGCTGTTTATGCGCTTGTTGCCTGGCGGAGCCCGCCGGCCCTCGATGCGCTCCCTACGGGCTCCGCGCCGGCTGGTCCGTAATGGCCTGGTAGGTCAGCACCTGGAAGTCCTGGCGGATGTTGATGTGCGTGTAAGGGCGTACCTGCGTCATGATCACGCCGACAATTTCCGCCTCGGGATCAAACCAGCTGAGGGTGCAGTAGGCGCCGCCCCAGTACGCGGCACCTTCCGACAGCGGCGTGGCTGCGGCACCCCGGTCGACGACAACCCCGTAACCGAGGCCAAAGCCCATACCGGGTCCGGATAGCCACAGCGGCAGCTCCCCCGTGTGGTTCTCTGTCATGAGAGAGACTGTTGCCGGTGCCAGTAGTCGTACGCCGTCCAGCTCTCCGCCGTTCAGCATCATCTGCTGGAAACGCAGATAGTCATCGATGGTGGAAACAAGACCGCCGGAGCCGCTGAAAAACGTCTGCGGGCCGCTGATCCAGCGGCTGTCTGCGGAACCTGGATCCTGCTGCACGATCTTCCCGTCTGCACCGGGCGTGTACTGTGCCGCAAGCCGTTTGGCATAGCCGGAGTCCAGATAGAAGTGTGTGTCCGGCATGCCGAGAGGTTCGAAGATCCGTTCGTAGAAAAAGCGATCCAGGGGCAATCCGGACAGGACTTCCACAAGGCGGCCGATGACGCTGGTGGCGTTTGAATACTCCCAGCGGCTCCCGGGCTGGTAGTTGAGCGGTAGCCTGGCCAGATGCTCGACGTAGCCGGCCAGGGTGTCACCTCGGTCGAAGGCATCCATGTGTTCCCGGAAGGCTTCGACGTTGCCGCGATAGCTGTTGGCAAGGCCGGCTGTGTGAGTGAGCATGTCACGGATCTGCATGGGTCGGGCCTGGGGCACGAGCTCGCCGGTGCTGCCGCTTGCGTCGGCCGTTGTCGACACTCTTGCCTCAGCAAACTCCGGCAGGTACTTCGCCACGGGATCCCGGAGCTGAAAGCGGCCTTCTTCCCAGAGCATCATGAGCGCTACGGAGGTAATCGGCTTGGTCATGGAGGCGATGCGAAACACCGTATCTCGCTCCATGGGCTGGTTTTCGGCAACGTCCATGGCGCCCTGCAGCTCAAGGTGCACAAGGCGCCCTCGTCGGGCGATGGCCGTGATGGTGCCCGGTACAAGCTCAGCATCGATATAACGCTGCATGGCAGGCGCAATACGGGCAAGGCGCTCGCTGGACATGCCAACAGACTCCGGGTGGGCCGTGGGCAGTTCCCGGGCGTTGGCCGGTGCCGGGCAGAGCATGCCCGCGCAATGGATGAGCAGAGCGAGTAAGAGGCCGGTTCCGCCGCCGACACCGCTCATGGGGCGCCAGCCTCAACCTCGTGGATCGGCTGCTCCCTGGCGAGTTGCTCTGTGAGCGTTCGCACCTGCGGCAGGTCGGCGAGCAGATCCGTGCCGTAGATCTTCTCGACGATGGCCGAGGCGAGGCCGAAAGAATAGAAGGTATAGAGATCGGCCAGGTTGCGCTCGGCGCCGGTCGCGTAAGGATCACACACGAAGAGGCGGGCAACGGCCCGCACCCCGCGAGCCAGCTCTTTCTCCGTGGTGGTCTTCAGCTCATCGCTTGCCGTGGCGCCGAAAAATGCAGCAGGCAGCACGCGTCTGGCCACAAGTTCGATGTCGAGCTCCACGTGCCGGATCAGCTCGAGGGTCTTGGCTCGGGCGAAGGGGTCCCCTGGCAGGAGCGGGTTCGCAGCCTCAATGCCGTCCAGATATTCCGCGATGGCGAGCGTTTCGGAGATGAAACCGGCGTCCGTTTCCAGGCAGGGGACCTTGCCCATAGGACTCTTCACCAGGTAATCCTCATCCTGGTTCGGCACAGCCTGCACTTCCTCGAAGGGCAGGCCTTTCCAGGCCAGGCAGGCTTTCGCCAGTCGGTAATAGTTGCTGCGGGACATTCCGTGCAGTTTGAGCATGACTCTCTCCTACCCTGGGTTCGCTCTACTGCCGGGCAAGGGCCTCAACGTTTCTTGCGACGCCGGGGATTGAACTGAAAATAGGTCCGGTTAATGAGCTGATCGACCTCCGCCAGCGCTTCCTGGAAGTCGTCCATGAACTTCTCCACCGCGTCGAGCTCCAGACCGGCGAGTTCCCCTGCGGCAAACTGACGGCGCAGGCGATTCACGGCGCGAAGCGCCTTGTCGTTCCGCGGCAGACTGCGGACGTTGTTGCGCAGCCCGTTCAGCGTATAGGCGATGGATCGTGGCAGCTGCGGGTTGCCGACAAGAAAATCCAGTACGGCGTCCTGGCTGACCGGGCCCTGCACCACCTGGTTGTAGCTCTGGGTGGCATCGAGCGACAGCAGCACGCTGCGCCACTGAATGTCGAGAAAAGGTTCAAGCTCCGAGGCGTCGTCGAAAATATCCTGACAGCCCACTTCGAGAATGCGGCTGGTCATATCCGCCCGCTCGATGAAGTTGCCGAGGCGCAGGAAAGTCCAATGGGCGTCGTGCAGCATGTTTCCGGAGAGGAAGCCTTCGATGCGCTGCAGGTAGGACTGCACTTCAGACAGCCCCTCAAGGCGTCTGGAGCGGGACAGAGGTTCCGAGAGGCTCTCCCGTGCGGAGCGGTGCAGGTCATTGATGTACTCAACGCTCCGGCGCGGAATGATGCCTCGGAGCGTCCGCACGTTTTCTTTGGCGAAATCCAGAGAACTGAACAGGGAGCCCGGATTCCTGGTGTCGTTGATCAGGAAGCGGGAGATGCTCTTTTCGTTCGGTTCGTCGAAGTGCTCGTCGAAGTTTTCCCGGGCGCCGGTGATATCAACCAGGCCCACCCAGGCTAGTGGCAGACGTTTCGGCAGGTCGTAGAGCAGTCGAGCATTAACGGTGACCAGGCGCGCCGTGCTGTCCGCTCGCTCGAGGTAGCGGCCGAGCCAGTAGACGCGTTCGGCGGTGCTCGAGAGGATCCGCGTGCTGCTCATGTGTCGAGGTCTACCACCCAGGTGTCCTTGCTGCCTCCCCCTTGCGAGGAGTTCACGACCGTTGAACCTTTGCGCAATGCAACGCGCGTCAGACCGCCGGTGGTGACGTAGGTCTTTTTCCCGGAGAGGATAAAGGGGCGCAGGTCGAGATGGCGTCCTTCGGCGACGCCGCCGGGGGCGTTAGGTCCGTCCACGAGCGTTGGCGACGTAGACAGGAGCAGCATGGGTTGCGCCATGTAGTTGCGCGGATTCGCCAGAATCTGCCGGGCGAATTTATCCCGTTCCGCTTTCGTCGCTTTCGGACCGATGAGCATGCCGTAGCCACCGGATTCGTTGGCCGGCTTCACCACCAGCTTCTCAAGATTGTCGAGAACGTAGTCGCGCTCTTCCTTGTCCACGCAGCGGTAGGAGGGCACGTTGGGCAGCAGCGGTTCTTCAGAGAGGTAGTAGCGGATGATGTCTGGTACGTAGGTGTAGATCACCTTGTCGTCCGCCACGCCGCAGCCCGGGGCGTTCGCCAGCGCCACGTTTCCGGCGCGCCAGGCGCGCATGAGCCCGGGCACACCGAGGGTCGAGTCTTCCCGAAACACCTCCGGATCCATGAACAGGTCGTCTATGCGGCGGTAGATCACGTCCACCTGCACAAAACCGTCGATGGTGCGCATGTAGACCTTGTCGTCCTTATCCACAACAAGGTCTGAGCCTTCCACGAGCTGGGCGGCCATGGCGTTGGCGAGATACGCGTGTTCGTAGTAGGCGGAGTTGTAGATACCCGGGGTGAGCACGGCAATCTGCGGTGACTTCTTCGGCGAAAGGGACCGCAGGCAGGCGGCCAGCTGCGCCGGATAGTCGTCCACCGGGT
>JBCDDI010000072.1:0-11080 GCA_039180365.1 Pseudomonadota bacterium | reverse complement strand
GTAGGTCACCTCGTCAATGCTGGACAGGATGAGCCGCAGTTCGTCGCTGATGGTTTTCAGCTGACCGAGGTCCGGACCGATGACTCGAAGCTCGATCGGAGCTTCGAAGGGTGGTCCCTGTTCAAAGGGCAGGGCAAGCACCTGCGCATTCGGCAGCGCCGCCGACAGGCGCCGGGAAAGTTCCGGCAGCAGCGCGCGGGTTGCCTCCGGCGATGTCGTATCGACCCAGCCACCGGCGAAACTCGAGACCCCATCGTTCAAGGACATGACGTTGTAGTAAGTGCGAGGGGCACCTTCGCCGATGGTCCAGTGCGTATCGGTGACGTCCGGTGTGTCACGGAGGATGGCCTCGGCGGTTTCCACGGCCGCCCGGGTCTCCCAGATCGAGGCGTGCGACGGCAGAGAGATCTGCACCTGAAACTGGTTGCGGTCCACGGGCGGGAAGAACTGCTGGGTGAGCGTGGGCGCCAGCAGAAAGCCGATCACGGGCAGCACACAACCCGCGACGATGCCGATCCACGGGCGGCGAATGGCGGTTCGCACGGACTCGCGGTAGCGGTCTGTAAGCCGCTCGTTACTGTAGCCGTTCACCCACCAGCCGCGGCCGCTCTTCGCCGGGAAACGCTCATCGAGAAAACCAGCAACTGCAGGCACCACGGACATGGCAAGGAGGTACGAGCTTGAAACCGCAAGCACCACAGAGAGCCCGATGGTACCGGTGAAGTCGCCGACGCCGCCCGGGGCCATAGCGATGGTCATAAAAGCGAAGACCGTTGTTGCCGTTGATGCCGCGAGTGGAATCCGAAGGTGTTTCAGCGAATGGCCAATGGCCTCGGCGATGTCAAAGCCGCGGCCTCGGTTCAGCTTGTAGTCCTCGACGACGACGATGGCGTTGTCGATCAGCAGCCCGAGGCTGATGATCAGGCCGGTAACGCTCATCTGGTGTAAGGGGATGTCGAGGAGGTTCATGAAGCCGAGCACCATAGCGCCGGACAGGGGCAGGGCGATGCCTACCGTGAGCGCTGAACGTACGCCCATAAACCAGATGAGCGTCACCATCACGATGATCAGGGCGGATACCAGGTTCAACGACAGGCTCGTCATACGGGCGCTCGTGTAGTCGTTCTGGTTGTAGATGACGTTGGCTTCAACACCGGCCGGCAGTTCGGCCTGATAACCCTCGATGGTGTTCAGGGCGGCTTTGATCCAGAGATCCACGCGCCGATCCGGCTCCATTTTTGCCATGACGAACACTTTTCGCTCGTCGCCGTGGTAGGCCATGGAATTTGGCGGATCGACCTCGTATTTGGCGACCGTAGCAACGTCGCTGACCCGCAAGACCCGGCCCGCGCCGCTGTCTTTCAGAGGGATTCGAGCGATGCGCTCCGGGGAATCGAGTTCTGCGTCCACCTCAACGATCAGGTCCGAGGCCTCAGAGCGGAGTCGACCTGCCGCCACTTTAGTATCAGAACGGCGGATGATGTCTGCTACCTGAGCCGCCGTGAGTCCTGCTGTGCTCAAGGCATAAGGATCGACGGTGACCAGCACCTCTTCCTCGATGGCGCCATAAACGCCGGTTTCTTTCGTGCCGGCCAGATTGGCGAGCTTAATCTCCAGAGCGTCCGCCAGGCGCGTAAGGATGCTCATCTCCATGGCGGAGTCGGCGGTCCAGGACAGGGCGACGATAACCGTGGAAGCCAGCGGCGCCCGCATTTCCAGGAGCGGCACCGTTGTGCTCTGCGGCAGCCCCGCGTGAACTTCCGCCAGCTTGTCACGGACCTCCGACCAGACCACGTCGTTCTCGCCGGGCTGCACATGGTCGTAGAGTTCGATGCCAACGAGGGAGTAGCCGGCTCTCGAATTGGAGTCGATGGTGCGGATTTCCGGAATCTCCCGGAGCTTCGTCTCGATCGGCTCCGTAACGAGAGATTCAACGCGCTCGGCCGTTGCCCCGGGCAGGAAGGTGGTCACGCTCGCCCAGCGCTCGGTCATGGTCGGGTCTTCCTGCCGTGCGAGCCCCATAAGCGCCGTGCCACCCATGAGCAGCACGAAGACAACAAGCAGGGCGGAGAGCCGCGGGTTGGTGAAAAACGCCTGCATGGTGTTAGAGCCCTCCGGCCATGGTGACCGCCTGACCGGGAACGATGCGCTGGACGCCCGTACTGATCACCCGGTCGCCGGGATTCAAGGTGCCGCGAACGAAGGCGCGTTCTGCTTCCACATGGAGGATTTCCACCAATCGACGCTCGGCGCTGGATTCCTCGTTGACGACATAAGCGCCCCAGAGACCACGATCACTTTCCGTCAGCGCCGTCAGCGGGATCCAGTAGCCGGGGTTGGCGACGCGGTGATTGAGCTCGAGTTCGACGACGGCACCGAAGGGGACCGTTTCATCTTCCAGGGCGAGTACCACAGTCACCGTGCGGCTTTCCGGATCCACTTCCGGGAGCACGGCCTGCACGGTGCCGACGAGGCGTGAATCCGCCCAGCGCAGGTTGTATTGGCCTTCAGGCTTCAGCGTATCCAGCATCGATTCGGGAATCCCCACGTGCGCTTCCCGGTGGGCGGTTTCCACGAGCCGGAACAGGGTCTGCCCTGGTCGCGTTTGTGCGCCCTCATCCATGTGCCGGCTCTGAATCTGCCCGGCAAAGGGTGCATAGATGTGCGCGTCTTCAACGGCGATCCTCGCTGCCCGGGCGTTTGCCTCGGCGCGGGTAAGGCTGGCTGCCGCTACAGACAGCTGGGCTTCCTTGGCCTGCAGAGCGAGGCGCTGCTCGTCATAGAGCTGCGCTGAGGTGTGGCCTGAATCCCGCAGTGAGCGGAAACGTGCTTCCGTCTGCCGGGCAAGCTGGGTCTCTGCTTCAACCGCTTTCAGATTTGCCGCGGCCAGGCTGACGTCCGCCAGGGCCTGTGCTTCCAGAGCCTCCAGGCTGTCGGTGTCCAGTTTGGCCAGGAGATCGCCTGAGGCCACCGTATCGCCGATGTCCACATGCACGCGTTCGATTTCTCCGGCGTGGCGGAAGCCGAGCTCCGACGCCCGCCCGGCCACGGTGCGTCCCGCGTAGACGCGGGTGGCGTCAAAACCGCTGGCAGGCTCAACGGTGAGGTAGCTGACGCTGGTAGCAGCCAGCGCGCACTTCACGCTCAGGAGCCACAGGGCCTGCACAGTGAGGGTCACGAGGGCGAGCCGGGAGAAGCTCTGCCAGAGGTTCGGGTAGTGTTTTCTGATCAATCGTACGCGCATGAGAATGTATGCATCGCTAACATTGAGTGTTACTCTAATACTCATGTAAGCAATGTCAACATTGCGTGAATTCGGTCCGACAAAAATCGATGTAAAATCGACCCAGGACCGAAACACGTCAGATAACGATCAGTGAACACCGAAGAAGTACAGAGCGGCGCGAGCGCCGGCACTTATCATCACGGCGATCTGCCGGCCACCCTCATGGACATGGCCCTCGAGAAGATTGCCGAGGAGGGCACGGAGAAGCTGTCACTCCGGGCCCTGGCGCGTGAAGCCGGTGTGTCTCCAACGGCGCCCTACCGGCACTTCCCGACCAAACGCTGCCTCCTCGCGGCGCTCGCCACTCGGGGCTTCCGCCGCCTGCAGGCGATCAACGACTCGCACGATCTGGACGGTGCGGACCTCGAGGAATCCTTCGTTGCCCTCGGTATGGGCTACATCCGCTTTGCACAGGAAAACCCCACGACCTACCAGATCATGTTCGGCACGGTGATCGACGACTTCTCGGAGTATCCGGACCTCACGAATGCGGCCGATGAGAGTTATGCACCGGTAAGAACGCTGATTGAACTGATTCTGGCGCAGCACCCCGATTCGGATCTGTCTGTGGATCTGCTCGGCGGCGTGACCTGGTCCATCGTCCACGGCATGGCCTCGCTGCTCATCTTCGGGAAGGACAAAATGCGGACGGGCACCGATCTGCATCGGGGCCCGGTTCAAGCGGTCATGGCCCTTATGGTGGAACCCGAGAAAGCCCTGAGAACCCTCGTACACGGTATGTTGAGCGAAGGTCCCGGCGCGCTCTATGGCGCATCTCACCCAGCGAACTGACGACCCGGCTGGCCTCAGATTTCCCTGAAGTCGCCGTGCCGACCGGCACCGGCGGCAAAACGGCTCGCCCCTTCTCGCGTTTCCCCGGAACGGATGACCTGCAGGCCGAGGCGCGTTTCATTCAGCAGCGCCTCATGTTCTGAGAGATGCCACTGTTCATAGGCGCTGCGCCGGTCGTTGCGCATACAGAGCTGCGGAAAGCGCGCGATATCCTCTGCCAGCGCCAAGGCACCCTCGAGAGCCTGGCCGGGTGCCGTGAGCCGGTTGGCCAGTCCCATGCGCTGAGCTTCCTCGCCGGACACTCCGCGGCCGGTGAGAATCAGATCCATGGCATGGCTGTGACCGATGAGGCGCGGCAGGCGGATCGTACCGCCATCTACCAGGGGGACGCCCCAGCGCCGGCAGTAGACGCCGAACACTGCATCTTCCGCGGCTACCCGCAAATCGCACCAGACGGCGAGTTCAAGACCGCCGGCGACTGCATGGCCTTCCACGGCCGCGATGACCGGCTTCGAAAGGCGCATCCGTGAAGGACCCATGGGACCATCCCCGGCCTCGCGCATGCGATTGCCGTCGCCTTCGGCCACGGCCTTCAGATCCGCGCCGGCACAGAAAGTCCCCTCTGCGCCGGTGAGGATGGCAACCCGCTGCGTCGGGTTGGCGTCGAAGCTGCGAAAGGCTTCTGCAAGCTGCGCGGCCGTCGGTCCGTTTACGGCATTGCGGACGGCCGGACGGTTGATGGTGACCACGGTGGTGGTGCCGTGCGTTGCCACGGTAACGGTGTCTTTTTGCGTCTCTTTCCCGGTCATGATTCTGCCCTCCTGCAGCGTCGCTTCGAGTTGCCAGAGTTGCGAGTATGCTACGGTCAGGCGTCCCTCACGAGGCGAAAGGTGGGGGAAACGGGTCTACGGAAACGGAAAAACACGAACAGGCTTAGAGGGGAATTCATGCGATTGACGGAACCGCGCGTCCCGGCGTTGGGCGAAAGTGAGTGGAATGATGACGCGAAAGCGCTCCTTGAGCCCTTTCAGGCCCGGGGGAATGTCCTCAATATTTTCAGGACGCTGGCCAATCACCCAGACCTGGCCAGGCGCTGGATGGTGTTCGCGAATCACATTCTCGGCAAGTCCACGCTGCCCGTGCGGGAGCGGGAACTGGTGATCCTGCGGATCGGTTATCTCTGCCAGGCAGGTTATGAGTGGGGCCAGCATGTGCTCATCGCCCGGGAAGCCGGCATGACCGATGAGGAGATACGCAGCTGTAAAACGGGCCCGGACACACCGGGGATTTCAGAGCTCGACCGCCTGCTGCTGCAGGCGACCGATGAGCTGCATGGGGATGCTCACGTCAGCGATGACACCTGGAACAGCCTGGCAGGCCATCTCAGCCAGCAGCAGCTCATGGATCTTGTGTTCACTGTGGGCCAGTACAACCTGGTCTCCATGGCCCTGAACAGCTTCGGCGTGCAGGGCGACGAGGGTTTGCCGGGATGGGACGTTTAGCTGATCGTATTGCCGTCGTCGTCGGCGCCGGCCAGACCCCGGGCGATACCATCGGCAATGGTCGCGCCACCGCCCTGCGCTTCGCCCAGGAAGGCGCCAAGGTGGTCTGCGTAGACCGGGACCAGGATTCGGCGGAAGAGACCCTGGCCATGGTCCGGGAAGCGGGTGCGGATGGCGCAACGGTCGCCGCAGATGTGACCCGTGAGGCGGATTGTCAGACCGTGATTGATGAAAGCACCGCAGCTTTCGGCAGAATCGACGTGCTGCACAACAATGTCGGCATTGGCCGCGGGGACACCGGCGTCACCTCCATGACCGAGGCGGTCTGGGACGACATTTTCGACACCAACCTGAAGTCCATCATGTTTCTCTGCAAACACGCGCTGCCGGGCATGCGGGAGCGCGGCAGCGGCGTCATCACGAATATCTCCTCGGTGGCGGCGCTCTGTTCCGTCGGCATTGTGGCTTATAAGACGTCGAAAGCAGCGCTGAATGCCTACACCCATGCCCTGGCCACGGCGAACGCCCGCTTCGGTATCCGCGCGAACGTGATCCTGCCCGGACTCATGAACACACCCATGGCCATCGAAGGCAACGTCGCTGCCGGCGCCGATCGTGAGCAGCTGATTGCCCGGAGAAATGCCTCAGTGCCGCTTGCGGGGCCCGAGGGCAGCCGCATGGGTACAGCCTGGGACGTCGCGAACGCGGCGCTGTTCCTTGCCTCAGACGAAGCGGGCTTTATCACCGGCGTTTGCCTGCCCGTAGATGGGGGCCAGTCCGCTCGGATCGGATGATTGTCGCGAGAAACAGCTTCCTTCAGCGATTATGGTAAATATATTGACAATAAGTTAGAAGAACGCTGGAGGGTTGCTGGAAAAGCGGGGAACGGCTGGAATTCGTGGTCAGGCAGCGCGTCCAAGTTGTGAGTAGATTGGTATCTGAAGGGCAATAGGTCGACGGAAATGTCACCAACTGTAACAAAGTGGTTGACTGGCCAAGTGTGATTTTGGAGACTTCGGAAAGCTGCAATAAAACGGAAATATCCATAAGCCTCGTGAGCTAATGAGGTAAAGAGCTGAAGAGCTTAGGAGCTTAGTTTCTCGCAGCACCGCAGTCGTAGCGCTTGGACGCGCACAGGATGAAAATGCAGGACACACGACGTAAAGCGGGATGACAAACAAGAGCGGTATTGCAATGCACAGTATCGACGTTACAACTCGGAAGGTAGACGTCCGTCCGGAAACGGACGCGAGGCGACTTGAAGACGCCAGCCAGGCGGAAAGCCTGGCGCGCGAAGAGCGACGCTACGCGCAAAAAGCGCAGCGGTCGCAAAGCGGCGAGATGGCGCAGCCGGGTGATTTGGACATCGACAGGGGGCGTTTCGGCTACATGCAATATATCCACGGTGTGCTGGGCTGTGTCCTGGCGGTATTGGCGCTGATCCATATTCCGTTTCCGGAGCCTTTCGCCTGGTTGCCTTTTGCGCTTGCCTCTTCGCTCGCCTTTATCACGTTGAAACCCGAACTCTCCATGGGTTTCTCCCGCATCCTTGCGATTGCCACGGCAGGGATGATGTTTTTCTTCTTTGCCCTGTTTTTCCTCGTCGCACCAACGCTCGAGGCCGATTGGTACCGCACTCAGTATGGCTGGGCTGCGGTCTGCCTGATTCTGTCAGCCTTCGTGATGATTCCGATTCTGTCCGAGTACAGCTGTCGTCTGAAAGCCGACTGCATGGAGGCCCGGGCAGCTCGCCGGACGGCCTTTTTCTCCGTGCCCGCGCACATCCGCCCCGAAAGCCGTTAAGGCAGCTTCCAGCACTTCTATCGGCCTCGGAAGGGTGTACGCCCTGGAAGAGCCTAGACCGTTCGCTTCTTAAACCGCGGCCGACCCCGCGTTGCTCTGGCTGATCCCGTCGGAGATCTCCTCCCTCCGGGGTGATTAAAGACTCTTTTCGCGATTCCCCGCATTGTGTACAGCGGCTCATCGCTGTGTCCTGTTACCAACTCAAATCCTGTCAACCAAAGCCACACTCCTGCGTTGAACCTCCTGAACACGCATAGGAGTAACGCATGGTCCCCTTGAAAACGCTTTTCTGGCTCGCCCTCTTGGGCGTACTGGCTGCCTGTGGTGGCGGCAGCGGTGGCGCTTCCGGTGCGCCGGATCCTCTGGGCTCGGCACCTGAGGAAAGCGGTCAGCTTGTCATTGGCCTCACCGATGCCGAAGGAGACTTCGGCAGCTACACCGTTGACGTGCGCGCGCTGCGGCTGCTCCGCGAAGACGGCACAGTCGTCGAAGCGCTGCCGCTTGAGACCCGCGTGGATTTTGCAGAGCTCACCGAGGTGACAGAGCTGCTCACCGTTGCCACCGTGCCCGCTGGCCGCTACGCAAGTGCGGAACTGGATCTCGATTTCAGCAACGCTGAGATCCTTGTGCAGCTTGCCGACGGCAGCCTCGCGGAGGCCGACGTAATTGATGAAGACGGTGCACCCCTTGGCCTGGCTACGGTTAGTCTGATGCTGATGGATGACGCGGCCATCAGGATTCGACGCGGTGTGCCGGCGGCCTTCAGCCTCGATTTTGATCTTGATGCATCAAACAGCATCGATCTCACGACGGCGCCGCCGACGGTGACCGTGTCGCCATTCCTGCTTGCATCCGCCGAGCTTGAAAGCGATCGCAGCCATCGCCTGCGTGGTGTCCTGGAAGCTGTCAGTGAGGTGGATGAGACCGTCACCGTAACGGTCCGGCCGTTCCGTCACCGTCGCGGTGATTTTGGCGAGCTCAGCTTTGAGGTCAGCGACGCAACGCTCTATGAAATCGATGGGGTTGGCTACACGGGTGCTCCGGGCCTGGCCGCCCTCGCGGCCATTGCGGGTGGTTCCGCGGGAGTGCCGCTCGTCGCCGGTGGCATGATCGACTCAGGAACCCCGCGAGCAGAGAAAGTACTTGCAGGCTCCAGCGTCCCCTGGACGGATCAGGACGTCGCCGGTGGAGTCCTCAGGGCCCGCAGCGGCAGCAGCCTGACCCTATCCGGCGTGGTTGTGGAAAGGACCGACGGGCTTGTTGTCCGACGGGACACGATCACCGTGGAAGTCGGTCCTGGCACCGGGGTTACGGCTCTGGGTCTGGACAACTCGCTCCTCAATGAAAACAGCCTCTCCATCGGCCAGCGTGTGCTCGCCTTCGGGGAACTGGTGGATGACATGACCCTCGACGCTGGAGAGGGGCATGTGCGCATGGTCGTGAGCGATCTCACCGGTGACGTGACCGCAGTGGTGGACCCCGCCGCCGATCTGGTGCTGGATCTCGATTTCCTCAACGCCCGCCGTCCCGCGGCCTATGACTTCAGCGGGACCGGCGCGACGATGGCAGACGATGCGGATCCCGAGCACTACCAGGTCGCCACGGCCACCCTGTCCCTTTCGAGCCTGGCAACCGGGGACTTCGTGCGCGTGCGGGGCCATGTTGCGCCTTTCGGCACCGCCCCGGCTGATTTCCAGGCGCTGTCGATTCGCGATCTGTCTCTGGACATGCGCGCCGGCAGCCTCAAGGCGTTCTGGCCTGAAACAGACCCTGATGCGATTGCAGCTGTCAGCAGCGAACGCCTGACGCTAGACCTCACCGAGGCGCGCGCCGTCCTGAAGCTCAAAGGTGTGCCGAGGGATCTGCGGGATGCCATTGATCTCCTGGCACCCGAAAGCGGCCGGGGAATCTATGCGGTGGCCGTGCGCGGTGCCGGGCAGATTCACCTCTATCGCAGCTTCTCGGATTTTGCCGATGAAGTGCTTGCCCAGCTCTCCGCGGGCAACGTGCTCAAGCGAGTGGGCGCGCATGGTCGTTACAATGCGTCTGAGGACGCGTTGGTGACCGGTCGCCTGTCGCTGGAGTTCGTGTCCGAAGCGCCTTGATCGGTCGGCGCGACGAAGCCTTAGAGCCGGGCCTCTGTGCCCGGCTTCCTGCTGAGGAGCGTGCTGAGGAGAATGATGAGCGACGGTGTGCAGGCTCACGAGTTGAATCGCTTCCTTGGCGAGGTCGAAGCCTCCGCCTTTCAACTCGCCCGCTATGCGGTACGCGATACTGATGAGGCTCTCGACATCGTTCAGGATGCCATGTTCACCCTCGCCAGGAAGTATGGAAAAAAGCCGATGAGTGAATGGCGGCCTCTGTTTTTCCGGATTCTGCAGAATCGAATTCGCGACTGGCATCGGCGTGCCAGCGTCAGGCGGCGGGTTGTGCAGGAGTCTGTGGTTGGTGAAACGGATCGGATCAGTACGGCAACCGACGATGGCCGCAACGATCCCCTGCTGGCGGCGAATACCGACGGTGCGACCGATCAGCTACAGGCGGCGGTGGAAAAGCTGCCCCTCCGGCAGCAGCAGGCCTTTCTACTCCGCTCTCTAGAAGGACTGAGCGTAGCGGAAACGGCGAAGGCCATGGGTTGCTCCCAGGGCAGCGTGAAAACACACTACTCGCGAGCCTTGAGCGCGCTCAGGGACTCGCTGAAGGAATACTGGTGATGAGCGACACAGACAAAGACAAGGACGACTCCGCCAGCGGGACCGGAGCCGGTGCCCTGGAAGCTCGCCTCGCGGAGTCCCTCAAGACCGAGCGCGATAACCTCGCTCCGGACGTTCGGGAGCGGCTTGGCGCCATGCGCCGGGAAGCCGTGAAACTCGCCGAGGAAGCGGCCGAGGCGAATGCACCGGCGTCGATCCTGCGCCGCTGGTTTGGCGCTTTGCCCCTGGCCGCAACCGCAACAGCCGGCCTCACGGCGGCGCTTGCCCTTGGGGTCTGGTTGGCGTCGGCGCCAGGAGCCGGGCCTGCGCCGCTGCCCGCCATCAGCGAGGCCGAGGCTGCCGTTATGCAGGATCTCGAACTCCTGGAGGAACTCGAGTTTCTCGCCTGGCTGGAAGAAGAGTCAGCAGGTGCGGGGTAGCTTGACGATGCTGTTGCTTGCCGCTGCTGCTGCCGGTGCAGCTGAGGAAGCCCCGCCGATGCCGCCGCCGGGTTTCCTCGAGTTCCTTGGCGCCATGGTCGAAGCCGATGGTGAACTGATTGATCCGATGGCACTCGAATCCGATCTCGAGCGTGTGCTCGCCGAAGAGGTGCGTACGGCGGCCTCAGAGGCAGTGAACTCAGAGGCAAAGAACTCAGAGGCAATGAACTCGGAGGCAGACAGCCCGGAGGTACGGCGGTGAATAGTGTGCGCATGGTTAAAGCGGCGATCTGCACGGGACTGCTGCTGTTCGCGACATCGCTCATGGCGGAATCGATGTCTTTTTCCGACCTGCCCAAGGAGCAGCAACGGGTCCTTGAGAACTACGAGTCACGCTGGTCCGAACTTTCCGCAGGGCAGCAGGAGCGCCTGCGTCTCGGCAGCGAACGCTGGCTGCGGCTGACCCCGGAGCAACGGCAGGACACCATCGGGCGTTTCCAGCGTTGGCAGAATCTCACCCCGAATCAGCAACGGAATCTGCGCCAGCGCCTTGAAACCTTTCGC
>JBCDDI010000071.1:0-11112 GCA_039180365.1 Pseudomonadota bacterium | reverse complement strand
GCGCGATCTTTGATCGGTGAGGTTTTGGCGAGGCGTTTCTTGGTCTCTTCGATGGCGTTCGGATCACCGGCAACAAGCTGCGCCACCATGGTGGTCGCCATGCTGCCTGGGGCGATACAGTTTGCACGGATCCCGGAACGACAGAGCTCTGAGGCAACGTTTTTAGTCAGGCCGATCAGGCCGTGTTTACAGGTGGCGTAAGCGTGTGGGCCCTGGCCGCCGAGAAGCCCGGCGGTGCTCGCCATATTGATGATGCTGCCGGTCTCCCGGGGCATCATCACTCGGGCCGCGTGCTTGCAGCCGTAGAAGGAGCCGTTCAGATGGATGTCCAGCGTACGCTGCCATTCTTCGGCAGGGGTGGTGGCAATGGGGCCGACCGCACCAACAACGCCGGCGTTGTTGTACATGATGTCTAGCTGGCCAAATTGCTCTACCGCCGCGTCGACCAGGCCGGCGACGTCGGCCTCGGAGGTGACGTCGCAGCGGCGGAAGATGGCGGCGTCGCCGAGTTCAGCCGCGACCTTGGTACCTTCCTCCTCCTGGATATCTCCCAGTACAACTCGCGCACCTTCTTCAACGAAACGTCGTGCCGCAGCGCGCCCGAAGCCGCTTGCCGCACCGGTAATCGCCGCAACCTTGCCTTCCAGTCTCATGTCGTTCCCCTCCCGATCGTTGGCCTTTGTGCCGGAAAATTGCAGACGGCGAGCCTAGCACGGAGATTCTCGAGCAGACACTTGTGACAACGTCGTCGCGCTCGCTTAGCATTTTGCGAGTCCGTGCAGGCGGGAACATTCAACGGGGGAGAATTGCACATGGCTGATGGAAACGCTGATAGCGGGGCTGACAAAGCCGCCGCGAAGGCCAAAACCAACTACGACGACGTATCCACCTACCCGCTGGATCAGGACAAGATCGAACGCCTCTGTCAGCTGCAGAGCGAGTGCGCCGTGCTCTGGTCTACGAGTGACGGCTGGCCCGTTGGCGTCATGCACCGCTTCGTCTTTCAGGACGGTAAGTTCTGGGTGACCTGTGCCGGACACCGGAAACGGGTGCCGGCGCTCCGCAAGCGTGACAAGAGCGCCATCATCATCACAAGCGAAGGCACGGCCCTGGGCCGCGACCAGACCATGACCGTGAAGTGTCGGGCGACGGTGCACGATGATAACGAGGCGGTGAAAAGCTGGTTCTACCGGGCCCTGGCGCTAAAGCTCAATAACGGCGACGAAGCGGGTGCCGCGCGCTTTCAGCAGTTTGTGGACACGCCCGGACGAGTGATCCTCGAACTCACGCCGGCGAAGTGGATTACCTACGACGGTACGAAACTGGCCGCCCACGTGGCCGGTCAGTGGACGCCGGAAGAGCCCTGGAAAGAGGAGCTGCCACCGGCGCCGGCCTGGGTGGGCATGCGCTGAGTTTTTGTCCGCCTACTGCGTGGCCATTGCCGGCACGCCTTCCTTCAGCTCAACCCAGTTCTGCTTGCTGTCACACCAGACGTTGAACTGCGGCTCAAAGCCCGAGGTGTCGTCCAGTGTGCCTGTCTTCAGGAACAGCATGTCCGGGTTATCCGGCAGCGCTGAATAAATCGGTGAACCGCAGTCGCCGCAGAAGTAGCGCGAAACCGCGTTGCCGCTTTTAGTGTCGCCATCCTGATACAGCTTGGGCTCTCCCGTCATGCGGAACTCAGCCTTAGGCACCCCTGCCAGCGTCGAGAACGCCGAGCCCGCCTGGCGCTGGCAGTTTTTGCAGTGGCAGATGCCGGTCATGGCCGGCGCGTTATCCAGTTCATAGCTGATGGCGCCGCAGAGGCAGTGGCCGGTTATGGACATGGTTTCTCTCCCTTTGAGTGCTCGGCTTCAGTGTAGCCTGCCGCAACGGTGCAGGCGACGTCCGCCCCGGCCCGTGCTAGCGTTCGCCTCCTTTACGGAGGAGACGGAGGAGGTGCTATGAGTGATTCGCGACCCCTGATTCTTTACGGCGTGCCCTTTTCGCAGCCGGTGCGTGCCGTCATGTGGCTGCTACTGCACAAAAAGACGCCCTTCGAGATGGTGCTGACCAATCCGGGGACCACGGGAGAAAACGGCAGTCGCCATCCGGACTATCTCGCCAGAAACCCGGCGGGCACGATCCCGACCATAGAAGACCCGGAAACCGGTTTCGCCCTGGGGGAGGCGCATGCGATTCTCTGTTACCTGGCCAATAAGCACGGCTGGACTGATTTCTATCCGGCAGACCCTGAAGGTCGCGCCCGCGTTGACTGGTACCTGCACTTCCATCACCGCAATGTTCGGGAAGCCTCCACGGGTCTTGTGGCGCCAAAGATCCGCAAGGACCTCAATATTCCTGAAGCCATGCAGCAGGCCGCGCAGGCGACGCTGACCCGGGCGCTCAAGGCCATGGAAACCGGCTGGCTTGCAAACGGTGCCTTTCTGGCGGGCGACAGTCCGACCATCGCCGACCTGGCTGCTTACGTGGAGATTGGCCAGCTGCAGCCGGAGTTCACTAACGTCTACGATTTTGAACCTTTCCCGAAAGTCCGGCGCTGGCTCGAAGCCTGTAAAGCCATCGATGGTCACGACACGGTGCACGTGGTGCTTGCGGAGCTGGGCGACATCAGCAAGGAACCGCCGAGCATGGAAACCATTAAGAACGCGAACAAGAATGCGCTCCGGGCCCTGAAGGCGCTGCTGGAGGATCTCACATGAAGCTCGGCATCAACGGCACGGGCCTCGTGCAGAGTGCGGACGTTGCGCGCATTGCCGATCATGCGGCCGCTGCGGCCGCGGATGGCTTCCAGAGCTACTGGCTCGCCGAGCATCCGACCGGCGGTCTTGATGCCCTGACGGTGCTGGGGGCAGTGGGCCAGCGGGTGAAAGACATTGAGCTGGGTACCGCCGTGGTGCCAACGCATCCCCGGCATCCGCTGGCGCTGGCGGCACAGACGCTGACAACGGCAGGCATCGTCGAGCAACCGCTCACCCTCGGTATCGGTCTGTCCCACGCGACGATGATGGACGAACTCGGCATCGGCTTTGACAAGCCGATCCGTCATCTCCGGGAGTATCTTTCGATCCTCATGCCGCTGCTTCGGGAAGGTCAGGTGGACTTTAGCGGGGAAACGCTCAGTACCAGAGCCAAGCTTTTTAAACCCCCCGCCGCTGAGGTCCCGGTGGTTGTGGCGGCCCTTGGCCCGCAGGCCCTTGGTGTTGCCGGGCGCATGACCGACGGTACAACGCTCGCCTGGGTAGGACCAAAGACGGTACACGAGCATATTGTGCCGCGACTGTCGGCGGCGGCCGCAGAAGCGGGGCGGGCGGCGCCCCGGGTGATCGCAACACTGCCGGTTTGCGTGACCGAAGACGAGCAAACCGTGCGCGACACGATCGGTCGCGGGTTGAAACTCTATGGAGAGTTACCCTCCTATAAGGCCATGTTCGAACGGGAAGGGGTTGCCGGCCCCGGAGAGCTTGCCCTCGTGGGTTCAGAGAATGCCGTACGGGACGGCGTTGCGGCTATGGCAGAGGCGGGCGTGACCGACTTTGCCGCCTCCGAGTTTATTCTTAACCGCGCCGACGGGGAGCGGACCCGCGCCCTGCTGAAGGACCTGCAGGCGGCGCTTTGAGACGATCTTCGGCTGCCCTCGGCAGCCTGCGACTGTCCTGGCCTTCAGCGGGTGAGGTTTTCTGCCCTGTGCCTGTGGTCTAATCCTCCCCCAGGGAAAAAGCGGGGCAGACCCATGAGCGAAGCAGCGGATCTTCAGAACGTCCAGGATCAGGTGAGTCCGGAAGAGTGGCGGCAGCGGGTGGATCTCGCGGCGCTTTATCGGCTCGTAGCCATGCAGGGTTGGGATGACTTTCTTTTTACCCATCTCTCGGCCCGGGTTCCCGGCCCTGAACACCACTTCCTCATCAATCCTCTCGGGCTCTGCTTTGAAGAGGTGACGGCGTCGAGCCTCGTGAAAGTGGATACGGAGGGCAACAAAGTCATGGCGTCGCCCTATGACATCAATCCCGCTGGCTTCACGATCCATTCCGCCGTGCACATGGCGCGGCCGGATGCCATGTTTGTCATGCATCTGCATACAGATGACGGCGTTGCCGTTTCCGCCATGGAAGACGGGCTCATGCCGCTCTCCCAGCACGCGATGCAGTGCGGCCCCATTGCCTATCACGACTATGAAGGTGTCGCCCTCGATCTGGATGAGCGTGAGCGGATTGTTCAGGACCTCGGCGCCGGCCAGTTCATGATTCTCAGGAACCACGGCACGCTCACCGTCGGCAGCTCGGCTAACTCGGCGTTTATGGCCATGTACTACCTCGAGCGAGCCTGCACCATGCAGGTGAAGGCGCTCTCCGGCGGTGTGCGGGTTAATCAGCCCCCGCAGGGCTCTGCGGAGAAAGCGGCGGAACAGTCGCGCCTGCTGTTTGATGGCAGCACCGACGAGCTGGCCTGGCCCGCCTGGCTGCGCAAACTCGACGCCGGGGATTCGAGCTTCCGGCACTGAGCACCGGAATTGTCTTTCGGACTCGCGCTTCAGGTGCAGACTACCCGCACCTGGCGGGCATCGTCGAGATGCCTCAGCGTGAACTCAGCTGGAAGACGGCTCCGCCCTGAGAGAACTCCTCCATAGGCGGGAAACTCGCGATGATATCCGGATAGTCTGCTTTGTACCGATCGATGTAGGCCTGCAGCACGTCCACCAGCACCGGGTGGTCCGTCGGGAGGCGATCTGCCCGCATCGCGTAGACGGCATCACCGATCCGGAGGTCTACGTCCGGGCTTGCGCTGGTCCCCTGAACCCAGCTGCTCGCGGAGTCCCCGACCACAAAGAGGCTGTCGTTGTGCTCGACAACCCAGATGATCACCACGTGCGGCAGCAGGCCGGAGTAGTTGGCGAGGCGCACTTCGTCGGGCAGCGATTCGGTTGACCAGCGCTCCGGTGCCGCTGCTTCGCTACCGCCGAGGCGGAAGCCTGGCAGGGGCCCGATCGGGGCCGCGATGGCGACCACGATGCCGGGCAGGAGGATGAGGGCCAGGGCAATTTTTAACCAGCGGGGCATGGGTCTCTCCCTTTCCTTACGGTGACGCTTCCTGCGCGACTATCGCACAGCAACAAGCAAGCTGCAGGGCTTCAGCGCTTGTGTTCCGGGCTCTTGAAGTCCGTACGACAGCCGGCGTCCCAGGCTTCCGGCTGGTTGCCGTGAGCCGGAATACCGCCCGCATCCTTCAGCATCCGCGCCAGATGCAGGCAGTTCCAGACGAGGAAGGTTGTGTTCCGATTAGTGAAGTCGTTCTCCGGACCGCCGGAGCCCGGATCCATATAAGAAGGCCCTGGACCCGCTTCGCCCATCCATCCGGCGTCTGCCTGGGGCGGTACCGTGTAACCAATGTGCGAAAGGGAGAAGAGAATGTTCATGGCGCAGTGTTTTACACCGTCTTCATTGCCGGTGATCAGCGTTGCGCCAATTTTGCCGTAGTCCCGGTACTGGCCTTTTTCGTTGAAGTCGTGGGTGTAGCCGTACATGCGCTCCAGCACCCGATTGCAGACGGAGCTCTTCTCACCGAGCCAGACTGAGGTGCCGATGAGAACGATGTCCGCCGCGTCGATCTTCGCCTGGATGCCAGGCCAGTCGTCGCGGCTGTAGCCGTCCACGCCCGTATAGTCATGCTCAAGCCCGGCAGGGATTTCGTAGTCCACAGGTCGGAGGATCTCTGTGGCAACACCATTGGCTTGAAAGATGCCCTCGGCAACGCGCATGAGGCCCTCCGTGTGGGAGAGATTCGGGGATCGGGTGAGCGTGCAATTGAGCATGAGCACGCTGAGATCGTCGTAGCGCGCCGGCGGATTCTGGCAGAGCTCATCGGTGAGTCTTTCTAGTTGTTCTGTCATGACTTCGCTTCCTTGGGAAACCAGTAGGTCAGGTACTCGGCGTAGAGCACGCGGTCTGCCATGCCTTCTGCTTCGAGTTCGTGGCAGGTTTTCAGCAGATATTCCCCGTTGCCCTTTGGCGTTGCGTCCATGAGGCTGATGTGGGATCGCAGCCGGACCCCATCGCCGATGACGACCGGCTTCAGCACGCGGACTTTGTCGAGACCGTAGTTCAATGGGTTCTGCCCGTCCTCGGGCCAGAGTCCCGAGTCTCGGTAGTAGTGTGAAAGCAGCGACATCATGTGGAAGCCGTGCATAAGAGTGCCGCCGTAGGGGCCCTTCTTTGCGTATTCCACGTCGCAGTGGCCGGGCGTGCGCCAACGGGTCACCTCACCGAAGACGTTTACCTGTACCTGATCGATGCGTACCCAGTCGCTGATGCCGAGGGGCTCGCCGATGCGCGCCTCCGCGGTGCTGAGTAGAAACGGCTCGCTCATCAGTTCTCCCTCCTTACCCCAACAGATTCATGTTAACCGGATCGGGCCCCATTCTCAGGCGTTTAGGCTAGCATCTGGCCTTCAATTACCGGCGAGCCCGAGTGCGGGGGGAGACCTGATGATTACAATCCTGGACGGGGGAATGGGCGGAGAACTGCTCCGCCGGGAAGTAACGCCCCGCGGTGAACTCTGGTCGGCGCAGGCCCTGCTGGACGCGCCTGAGAAAGTGCTTGAAGTCCACAGGGACTACATTGCCGCCGGTGCTCGGATCATCATCACCAACTCCTACTCGACGATTCCGAGCTACCTCGGAAAGCTTGGTCTGGAAGACCGCTTCGAAGAACTAGCTGCCCTGGCAGGCAAACTGGCGCGGCGGGCGGCGGACGAGTCCGACGAGCAGGTGCTTGTGGCGGGCTCCCTGCCGCCGTTGGATGAGAGCTACCGGCCCGATCTGGTGCCGGCGGACGAGCTTGCTGGACCTGTTTACGAACGGCTTGCCCGCGCCCTCGAGCCGCAGGTGGATGCCTTTCTCTGCGAGACCATGTCCTCGATCCGCGAAAGCGTAAACGCGGCTCGGGCCGCCCGCTCCGTTGGTGGAGCTGACAAACCACTCTACGTATCCTGGACGCTGGCGGAGGAAGCGGGGAAAGGGCTGCGCAGCGGTGAGTCGATAGAAGCTGCCGTTGCTGCCGTAGAAGGCTTCGACATTGCTGCCTATCTCTTCAACTGCACCTCGCTGCAGGCCATCACTGCCGGGCTCGAAACCCTGAAAGGTCTGACCGACCGCCCGATCGGCGCTTACCCCAATCGCTTTAACGTCCCCGATGGCTGGACGCTCGATAACAACGTACAGACCGAGTACGTCGAGATGCCCGTATCGGCTTTCGTCGAGCAGGCCGGTCGCTGGGCTGAGCAGGGCGTTTCCATCATTGGCGGCTGCTGTGGCATCGGGCCTGACTACATTGAGGCGCTGGCGGGCAGCATCGCCGAGCGTTAACGAGCACGCTCTGTACCTTGGGCGAGTAGTCAGCGCGTAGATCTCAACGTGCTGTCGTCATGCAGCCATGATAGCCGGGACGAATCAGGCAGAAGCGGTGTTGCTCGTAAGTGGCGGTTCGATGCGCACGACGGTCTCGGCACCGGTGCGATCCCCAGCGGCGATGAGCATATTCCGACCGGCAGCTTTGGCCTCGTAGAGCGCAAGATCGGCTTCCTTCAGGGCCGGAGCGATCTCCATGCCTGGTCGCCATTCGGCGATACCCACGCTCAAGGTGACGCTGGGAACAGAGAGGTCCGTGAGCGTTCGGGTCTGAGTGCGCAGTCGCTCGAGGACGGCGGTTGCCTCCGCCACGTTGGTGTTCGTCAGCGCAACGAGGAACTCTTCGCCGCCCCAGCGTGAGAGATAGTCCGAATCGCGAAAGACCTGCTTCAGCAATCCGCCGATCTCTTTCAGCACCCGATCGCCGGCTTCATGGCCATGCCGATCGTTCACCTGCTTGAAGTGGTCGATATCGAGCAGGGCAAGGGTAACCGTCATTTCGTTGCGCTCAAGAAAGCTCGATAGCTCATCAAGGCGGCGCTCCATACCGCGCCGATTCAGAAGCTCCGTGAGCGGATCCACGTCGGCGAGTTCCCGCAGGCGATTTCTCAGCTGTCGCTGCACCTGCTCGTAGCCGATCGCAATACCCGTAGCCGTGACGTAGGCGAGAGCCACCTGGATCAGGGTGCCAACACTCATTTCCATGGGTGCGGGACGCTCGATGACAAAATAGCTGCCGGCGATGAAGGAGAAGTGCGCCAGCGTGAGCGTTCCGCCAAAACGAATACCGCCAATGGAGACATAGAGAAAAGGCATGACTGTGAACCACGCGAGGTTCGGCGCGGAGTCCAGTTTCTCCAGGCTGCCCATGGCGGCGAGGACAAAGGTGACAAGCAGCGCAACCTGGATGGCTCGTTGCATGCTGAGGTGGCGGATGAAAAAGAGCAGGACCAGCAGCGACGCAGCGGCCAGCAGTTCCACCGCCATGGCGAAGTAGTAGCCGTGCAGATAGTCCACGAGTGCCACCGCTGGCAGCACCATGAGACCAACGCCCATCATCAGACGGACGAGGATCGGCTGTTTCGCGATGGCACTGGGCAGCACGGGGAATCCCCGACTCTTACCAGCGTGTCATTTTAGGAGAGATGATCTTCAGGCAATGAGAACCAGTACACGTGCTAGTTGACCGCCGTGTTTTGCTTCCGAGTAGTTCTACCGTGCCTGACGACGCGTCTGTCGCTGCGACTACTCCGGCTGGAATGGAAGGTTGCTCTCCTGCACATAGATGTTCACATCGTCGCCCCGTTTTACGAAGCCAAGGGTGTAGTGCACCTTGGTTTCCACGCCCGAGGGGTCCGTGAAGTAGTAGTTGCCCATAGCCACCGCGGTGGTGCCGTAGAGCACGATGCCTTCGTTCTCGAAGCGAACCTTCGTCCAGGGGTTGGTGGCGAAGCCGCCGTCCTCTTTGTAGACCTTGAGTGACGCGCGTTCGTCTTCGTCCATGGTGCCCAGAAAACGAATCGCGGAGTCGTAGCCGACGAAATAGCTCAGGGCGCCGCCAATGGTCGGCCGATGTGGCACCGTGCTGGCGAGTGTTGGCTTGAACAGGACCTGGCCTTCGCCGTAGTCGTAGAGATCTTCGATGTGTTCCAGCGCTTCTCGGACGTAGTCACCGCCGTCGGCCTGTACCTTGCCGATGCGCACGATGCCGTCACCCCAGCGCTGCTGTGTATCAAGGACTTCGGCTTCGGTGATATTGAGATTGGCGAAGGCCGTTGACGAAACAGCCAGCGCCGCGGCGAACAGGAACGTTCTGACAAGCATGGGATGGGGAAGCACGCGGTCCTCCTTGACTCTGTAGGGCTTCGGAGGACGAAGATACTGCGCACTCAGCGCCGGGAAAATGCCGTTATATGGCGCCGACCGTTCGGGAAAACCACATCCTTAAGGAAGCGTGCAGACAGGTGTGCAGCCCGCCGTTCAAAGCACAGCGAGAAACAGAATCACCGAGATGGTTGCGGCCGCAGATATCGCGATGCCGATGAGGTAAGGCTTGATCATGCCCTCCTTCCAGCTGCCTGCTTCCTTGATTGCGTCAAAGCGATCGTCGTCGAGGGCTTGGGTCTCTTCCGGCAGCGTCTCGCGGATTTCGAAGTAGGTTTTGTAGAAGTAGAAGGAGGGTGCGGCAACCAGGCATGTGAACGTGATCAGGTTGCCCACCACAGAAAGGGATTAAACACCCAGGTGGCCGGCTTCACGCGAGCACCGCAGCCCGTACATTCGTAGGGAGGAACGTCGTACTGGCGCACGGTTAGGACCGTTCCGCAGTGTGTGCATCGAAATCGCATCATGGCAGTCTGCAAGCGAAGGGCGTCAGCGCCAAGGCAGCCGGTCACAATTCGTGCGTCACTTAACGCCTTTCCAGGGAAGTGGGCCATGCAGTGCTTAATCGGGCGTTGCCGCGCAGCGCCCTAGGCCTTCTTACCCCGACGCTTCCAACCCGACGTGTCGTTCAGTGCGATGCGGAACTCGCCGATAGCCTCGGGATCATAGGGCGCCAGATCCACGGGGATCATGCCCATGAACTCGAAGCCCTGCGGCTGGCTGTGTACTTTCGCGGCCAGGAATCGCACACCGGCAGCCTGCGCTGCGCTCGCTGCCTCTGCAAAGGCCGGATCATGCAGGCGGCTCGGCCGCAGCCGTTTCCCATCCGGTCGCTGCAGAATAAAAAGTACTGTGGCTTTGCGGCCCTCTCCAACTTCCCGGGCGAGCTCCCTGAGGTGCCCGGCGGCCCGCTCGCTGACGGAGTCCGGAAAATAGGCGCAGTGATCCGGATAAACGAGGTGGCAGTTCTTCACCTCCACCAGATGCTCGGTATCGCCGCTCGTGAGCATGAGATCGATGCGCGAACGCTCGCCGTAGCGCACTTCCCGACGCAGCTCCCGGAAACGCTTGAGTCCCGGGATCTGCCGGGCGCGCACGAGCGTCTCGGCAAGGTGATTCGGCACGACCGTATTGGCCCCGATGAAGATGCCGTCAATCTCCAGCAGTTCGAGGGTATAGCGTAGCTTCCGTTTGCTTTCCGGCGGCACGGCGGAGATCCAGGCCCGGGCACCAGGGACCACGAGACCTTCCATGCGGCCGGGATTCACGCAGTGCACGTCGACCTGCCGACCATCCGGGAGCTTGACGACGGCGATAAACCGGTCGTAGCGGGCGACAAGACGGCCTTCGAGATAGGGATTCAGGGCGGGAATCAGCATGGGCGCGGAGTTTAAGGCAGAACTGTGAACCGTGCCCGATTCCCTCGCACTGCGCCCCCTATGCTGGCTTTCGTCAAGGAAACCGACGAGCAGCCAGGATGGCTAAGACCCTCTGTGACTATCATTCCGCAGCCCCGGCGACCTGGGAGTGCGAAGACTGCAGCAAGTCGTACTGCGGTAAGTGCGTGGTTCTTCGCGAAGAGCCCGGCAAATACTACCCGCCACGCTGCCCGCTCTGCGAAAAGGAGCTTGAGTTCCTCGGCACAGGCCAGCATGCGAAGCCGTTCTGGACCGTGGCCCCCATGCTTTTCACCTATCCGTTCCGAGGCTCGGGCATTCCGATGCTGGCCGTGGCTGGCGGCCTGGGTTACCTCAGTGGCACGGGGCTGTTTACGCTACCGCTCCTGTTCCTGCTGCTGGCGCTGATTATTCGCTATGCCTTCGGCG
>JBCDDI010000070.1:0-11187 GCA_039180365.1 Pseudomonadota bacterium | reverse complement strand
GACGACGGAAGCGCCGCCTCTCGAGTGGAACGACCCGCATACGCTTGTGGAAATCCGGGACGACGGCTCTATCTACCAGGGTGGTCCGGCCCGCGAAGACTGCGCAAATGATGGCGACAGCAATCCGCTCACCTGCGAATACGACGAGGAAATCCAGAACTTCGCCAACTGGTTCCAGTACTACCGTTCGCGGGAGTACGTGACAAAAGCGGCGGTCGGTAGCGTCATCGCGAACGTCCAGGACATTCGCGTCGGCTTTGACACCATCAACCAGCGTCGCAGCGAAGACATCGTCGAGATGAACGAGTTCTATACAGAAGGCGCCAAGAAGACGCTGTTGGACGACATATATCGAGTCAACTCATCGAGCGGTACGCCTTTGCGGCGGGCGCTGCAGAAGGCCGGCGAGGTTTTCGAGTGTAATACGGGAACCTGCCCGATTCTGCCCGCACCGGATGGTCAGTGTCAGCAGAACTTCGCGCTGCTCTTCTCTGATGGCTACTGGAGTGGCGGAGATCCGGCCTTCAGCGGCAATCCGGACGGCGACAACAGCAGTGAATTCGACGGCGGTGTCTATGCGGACACGGTCAACCAGACTCTCGCTGACGTCGCGATGTACTACTACGAGCGGGATCTCCATACGGACCTCGATGACGTCGTGCCGCTCTCGAGTCGCGATATCGCCGGTGCTCCACCGAACACCTTCAACTCGGTGCGTAACACCATGCACCAGCATATGAAGACCTTCACGATCGCCTTCGGGGTGACGGGTACCTTTGATCCCGCCACAGTGCCGACCGATCCAACCGCGACTTTCAACTGGCCGGATCCCGAAACCAGTGCTCAGCGGAAGATCGACGACATGCTGCATGCTGCCTACAACGGGCGGGGTCAGTTCCTGAACGCACGAAACCCCGTAGAGCTCCAGGAAGCGTTTGAAGCCGCTTTCCTTGAGTTTTCCTCGGCGGCGTCCTCTACCTCTGCTGCGGCGTTCAACAGCACCTCGCTGCGCAACGGTACGCTGATCTATCGCGGCTTCTACGATCTGCGGACGAACACCGGTGAGCTGACGGCAACGCCCGTACTCCCCGATGGCACGCTGCAGAACTGCTCACTGATCTCCACTAACTGCTGGCGGGCATCTGAGCAGCTGAATCCTGCGATTACGAATCCCGCTAACCGGAAGATCGTGACCTCGCGCTCTGATACCGGCGTAGGCATCCCCTTCAGGCATGCCTCTCTAACGCCCGATCAGCAGGCGATGCTGAGTCAGATCGAGGTGGACTATCTGCGCGGCGAGCGAATCGCTGAGACACCGATCGGCTCGCTCCGTCAGCGTCCCGCAACGAATGGATTGCTCGGTGACATCGTTAACTCGAGCCCGATTTTCGTGGGCGTCCCCAGCTCCATTAATAGAGATCAGACGCCTTATCCGCTCGGAGAGCTTTACTCCGATTTCGCTGCGAGCGTGTACTCCCGAAATCCGGTGGTCTACGTCGGCGCGAATGATGGAATGCTCCACGGCTTCGATGCGACCACGGGCCAGGAAGTGTTCGCCTACGTGCCGAACAAGATTATCGACACGTCTGCGCCTTTTGCGAATGAACTCGAAGACTTCACGTCACCGTTCTATCAGCACAACTTCTATGTTGATCTGACGCCGAGCCTGAATGACGTTTACCAGCGTCCCAATCGGTCAGCAACGGGTAAAGACTGGATCACGCTCCTGATCGGTGGCCTTGGTGCTGGCGGTAAAGGCTTCTTTGCCCTGAACGTGACAGACCCCGGTTCACAGTACTCCACGGAGACGTCAGCGGCGTCTTCCACGGTGCTTTGGGAATTCACCGATGAAGACGATACCTATCCGGTAGATTGTCCGCTGCAGGCAGAGGCAGCCTGTGCCGGTAACCTTCTCGGCGGTGGGTCACTGACCGATCCAGATGGACGCCCGATTAAGGATCTGGGTCTTGCCATGCAGCAGCCCAGTGTTGTCATGACCAATGCGGAAGATGGCGCCGGCGAAAAAGAGTGGGGAGCCGTCTTCGGTAATGGCCTGAACTCGACCTCGGGTGTCGCGAAACTCTTCGTGCTCTTCACAGACCGAGGGATTGATGGCTGGCAGCCCGGCGACTTCGTCAAGATCGATACCGGTGCGGGTGTGCCGCTCTCTGGTTCTCTGGTCGGCTACCCGAATGGCCTTGGCACTACAACTTCCGTCGACATTGATCTCAATGGCACAGTAGATCTGGTTTACGGTGGTGATCGGTTGGGCAATCTCTACCGCTTCGACCTTCGGGACGATAACCCGAACAACTGGGAGGCCACTCGGCTGTTTACCGCAGAGTATGACGATGGCGTGGGTACGCCGACCGTGCAGCCCATCCTGTCCAAGCCGACGGTAACCAAGCATCCGACAGAGGATGGTTTCCTGGTGACCTTTGGAACCGGTAGCCATGTGGCCCGCGAAGATGCGAAGAATGAAGACATTCAGTCTATCTATACGCTCTGGGATCGCGTTGTGGACAACAATCCAGCGACGGCCGAGCCAGATGCCAAAGCGACCCGGCTTGTTGAGCAGACGATCACCAACGTGGTGGACGACTCCACCGGTGTTCTGCTGACGCGTCGGATCCTCACGGACAATCCGGTCAACTACCAGCCTGATGCCGGCGGCGTGCCTGGTGTCTTCGGTTGGTACATCGATCTTGATATGCCCAGAGCCGCGCAGACTACCTCTGGAGCCTCAAACCCCGATGGCTCCGGCTACGCCCCGCCGGGCGCCCAGTTCCCTGGCGAGAAAGCGATTCGCCGGATGCTGTTCCGCGATGGCGTGATTATCGCAACGACGGTGTTGCCAACGATTGGCACGACGACCTGTTTTGGTTCACGGCCTGGGTCTATTCTGCTCTTCGATGCAGCCACAGGTGGTAATCCCTCCATCTCGTTGATTGACTTCAACAATGATGGCTATGTGGATGACGATGACATGGTCGAGGTAAACGGTCAGAGATACGCTGGCGGTCTGTTGTTCGATCAGGATTCCCTGGATGGGTCTCTGGTAGACCCCTCGATCCTTGGCGGCGAGGGTGACACGGACTGGTTGTTCATCTCTGGTGGTAACGACACGACCTCGTTCCGCCTCGCAGATCCGAATGACAACCGCACTGGCCGGCTGTCCTGGCAGGAACTGGACTAAGGCCGACGGCTTAGAAGGAGAATATGACCATGCAAGAACTGCGTAAGCTGATCCTCGCGATCCTCCTCGTTGCACTGCCGGGCCTGGCCGATCAGGCCCGGGCACAAAACGCGGACCTCGCGCCCATGCAGAAGATGGACGGTGTGATTCAGGATCTGGATTTCGCATCGAACTCCATGGTGTTCGAAGGCGTTAGGATCCACATGGCACCGGACCTCGTGGTGGAAATCCGAGGCAGCTACGGTGCGTTCACTATGCTGCAGAAAGGCATGAAGGCCGTTGTGACCTATCGTGTCGTGTCTGAGAGTCACCGGGAAGCCGTGCGCATCGAACAACTCCCGGACAATGTGGAGATCGAAGGAGCCTGACCGCCACAGCGCTGGCCATTCCCGTCGCCAGCGACCGCGCGGGCTCTCGCTGGTCTCAATTTCTCAACAGCGTATGGGCGTGCCGTTGGCACGCTCGTCCACCCCATCTCCATCCGCATCCCGGGTCAGGGCAGTCCTTCCCTGGATGTTCAGGATCAACCCTTTCGCGTAGCGCACATCTCCGTCTGCGGGACAGTAGAGGAAGGTGCCGTTCTGCCAGTTTGTATAGCCCCGGGGTCTGAACTGCAGATAGTTCCTGCTTCGGAAAGCGCGCCACTGCAGTCGTTCACCGGCTCCGAGGGCTGGCTGATAGGCGAGCAGGGCCTCGCCGGGCTGTCGCTCCCCATCGCGATTGCCATCAGCGAATACCATGATGCCCGTTTCCCAGCTTGCGCTCCCGGTGCAGCGATCTCCGACTGCCGGGCAGAGGCCGACCCAGCGCTGCTCCGTGACGGCTGCATGCCGGGCGAAGCGGATCAGGGTGATCAGATCGTTGATGCGTGTGGTTGTTTGTGTACGCGCGACGAACGCGTTGAAGTTCGGATAGGCAAGGCCGCTCAGGATTGCGGCTATGGTCAGAGTGAGCAGGAGTTCAAGGAGTGACCAGCCCTGAAACCAGTATTGAGAGGGCGGGCGATGGGCATTTCGACGGCCGCGTCGCATGCACCTGACGGCGGTGACCAACATCGGGTCACGGTAGACCCGTCAGCGTGCCTCGGCTGTGGGACGGCGGCTCTGGGCCGCGTAGGATTCTGAAGAACTATTCGAGTTCGAGCTTCTGCAGTCGGTAGCGCAGGGCCCGGAAGGTGATGCCGAGCTTCTTGGCAGCGGCCGTCTTGTTCCAGCGGGTGGAATCCAACGCATCTGTAATGAGCTGCTTCTCGATGGTTTCCAGGTAGTCTTCGAGGGACTGTCCGGGGGCCAGGCTGACGTTCCCGGTGACGTCCAGCGGGGTCGCCTGTTCCGGTGCAGTGTCACTGGGATCGTGACCGCCGGCATCAGCCTCGGCTGCTGACTCAGTAGCGGCGTGAGAGGTGTCAGAGGTGTGAGCGGTGTCTGTAACGCTCAGTTGCAGATCGTCCGCTTCGATGTGCTGTCCTTCGCAGAGCGTAAACGCCCGTTCCAGGACGTTTTCCAGCTCCCGGACGTTGCCGGGGAAAGGATAACGCTCGAGGGCCGTGAGCGCTGGTGCCGACAGCGTCGGCTGTTCACTGCCGTAATCGGCGGCAAGCCGCTCGAGGATCTGCCCGGCAAGTTCCGCAATATCCGTTGGTCGCTGCCGAAGGCTCGGCATGTTGAGCTCGATGACGTTCAAGCGGTAGTAAAGATCCTGGCGGAAACGGCCGGCGGCCACTTCTGCAGCCAGATCCTTGTGCGTTGCTGACAGGATGCGCACGTCCGTGGGTCGTTCATCGGCTGCGCCCACCGGGCGTACGCTCTTCTCCTGGATGGCGCGAAGCAGTTTCACCTGCATGGAAAGCGGCAGATCGGCGACTTCGTCGAGGAACAGGGTGCCACCCTCGGCGGCCTCAAAAAGTCCGGCTTTATCGGCGACAGCGCCGGTGAAGCTACCTTTGATGTGGCCGAAGAACTCGCTTTCCATCAGTTCGCTGGGAATTGCACCACAGTTCACGGGCACGAAAGGCCCCTCCGTGCGCGGCCCCTGCTCGTGTATGAGGCGCGCGGCGACTTCCTTCCCGGAGCCGGATTCACCGCTGACGTAGATTGGCGCCTGACTGCGGGCCAGCTTCGAGATCTGTGCCCGGAGGCTCTCCATGCACTCCGAATCGCCGACCAGTTTTGTTCGTCCGTCGGCTTTTGTGGCGTTCGCTGGTGCGACTCTGAGGGCCGTATCGACGAGGCTGCGCAGCTGCTCGAGGTCCACGGGCTTCTGCACAAAGTCGAAGGCCCCGGCTTTCAGAGCGCTGATGGCCGTATCCATGCTGCCGAAGGCGGTAATGACCGCCACCGGGAGATCAGGATTTTCGCTGGCAATATGGTTAACAAGCTCAAGCCCGTTGCCATCCGGCAGATGCATGTCCGTGAGACAGAGATCGAAGTCGTTTGAAGCCAGCAGGCTTCGGGCGGCGGCGAGATCTTCGGCGGCCGCGGTTTCGATAGACATGCGACCCAGGGTGATTTCCAGAAGTTCGCGAATGTCTGGTTCGTCGTCGACGATCAGTGCCCGTTTTTTGGCGGTGGCTTCCATCAGGCGGTAATCCTGTCCGGATGAGCGAAAGTGAGGCGAAAACAGCTGCTGCCGGCGTGGGGGTGATAATTCAGTCGGGCCTGATTGGCTTCACAGAGCTCACGGGAAATGTAGAGGCCGAGTCCCGTGCCGCTGGCGGCGGTCGTGTGAAACGGTTCGAAGAGTTTCGGCAGCTGCTCATCCGGAACGCCGGGCCCATCGTCGATGATGTTGAGGAACGGCCGTTCCGTGCGTGGATCCACGCCGCCGTTCAGGCGCACGCGCGGCGCACCGTCGGCTTCCCGGCTGGCGCGAATACCGTTGTCTACGAGGTTAGTTAGCACCTGCAAAAGCTGGCTTCTGTCGACTCGCACTTCCGTGTCCCTCGGGCTGACGTCGATCTCTATCACTGCGTCGTTCATGCTCTCGGTGAAGTTCGTCCGGAACTCCTCGAGAAACTCTGACAGGCAGAGTTTAACCGGGGTTGGCGGGTGCCGACGTGACATCTCCAGCACATTTTCTATGACGCTGTTCATTCGCTGACAATGGCTGTGGATGATGTCGGTGAGACGCGCGTCACCGCGGTCGAGATTCTGTGACTCACTTAACAGTTGTGCCGCGTGACTCACCGCTCCGAGGGGATTACGGATCTCGTGGGCGATGCTGGCGGATAAACGCCCGAGAGCGGCAAGCTTGAGCTGCTGGGCCTGCTGTTGAATTTCTCCGGTATCTTCGAGGAATACCGTGACGTCGCCGGCCGAATCGTCGCTGCGGACCGCTGAAAAGGCCACCCGGACCTCAGGGGTATCGGAGCGGATATGGAAGGGAGAGATCCGCAGTAGCGTGTCCTCGCGCCAGTCGAGGAGGTGTTTGAGCAGCGGCTCCGGGAGGCTGGCTTCGCCTTCTTCCTGCATCTGGCCCATGAGGGCGAGGGCGGACTGGTTGGCCATGCGGATCTGATTCTGGTGATCCACGAGCACAATCCCGGTCCGCATGCGCTGCACAATCTGCCGGTTAACCCGCTCCAGGTCAGCGAGCTCGGCGGCCTGGGTCAGGGCGCGAATATCGTTCATGCGCACGCGCCGTGAGATGCGCTGGATAGACAGAGCAACGGCGAAGTAGAGGGCGCCGAGGATCCCCGCCTGAAACAGATCGTCGCCAATCGACGGGTGCGTCAGGGACAGATAGAACTCCGCGTAGAGTATCGCCAGCGTTGCCGTTGCTGGCAGGAGGTTAACGAGTCTGCCGGTAACCAGAATGGAACCGATGGCGACAGAAACAAGCACCAGCACGCCAATGCCGCTCGATACACCGCTGGAGAAGTAGGTGAGTGCCGTAAGCACCAGGACGTCAAAAACCACCAGGGCCAGGGCCGGCAGCTCGCTTTTGAAGACCCGCTGCGGCGGGAATTGCAGCACCAGGGCAGAGAGCAGGTTGACGACGGTGTAGGTGCCGGCAATCTGAAAGAAGGCAACGGGATCGAGCTTGCCGAGCTGCGTGGTGATGAGGGTCTGCGAGGCGGCGGCCATGAGGCCGAGACCCACAAGCAGCCGGTAGTAGTTGTAAACCTTGAGCAGGCCGACGCTGAGGTCGAGGCGTCGGCGTTCAACCTCGTCGAGGATTTCAGCGCGGTAGGTGATCACGGCGCGGAATCAAACGGGTCCGTTCCCTCCGGCTGGCGCAGTTTGATGGGCGGTGGTACAGCGGGCCGATCGAGGAGCCCGAAGGTGATCATGTTTGTCCAGGAACGATCCCGGTTGCGGATCTGATCCGTGAGCACAAGGTCCCCGTTCTCATCGAAGGCCTGGTACTCGGGAAAGTTCAGCGCCAGCACCCGGAGGGCGTCGTTCGCGGACTCCTCGAGCCCCAGGCGATAGTTAGCCTCGATGATGATGGCCAGTGCATCCGCGGCCGCTTCGGACTTGGAATAGGTTTCCACCACGTAGCGGGCGCGGTTGCTGGCGGCTGCGTAGGCGTGCCGGCGCATATAGTAGTCGGCGATCCAGAGCTCTGAGCGGGCGATCAGGTCGCGGAGGTAAAGCATGCGCTTCTGTGCGTCCGGCGCGTACTGGCTCGTCGGATAGCGGGCCAGGAGAGCGGCAAAGTCCCCATAGGCTTCCCGGGCGTTGGTCATGTCCCGTTTCGCCGGGTTTGAGGCAAAGATCCGGTCCATGAGGCCTTTGTTCTTGCTGTAGGCCGCGAGTCCCTTCAGGTAATGCGCATAGTCAATGTGCGGGTGGCTGGGATGCAGGCGGATGAAGCGGTCGGCCGAGGTGCGGGCTGCATCAAAGGAGGTCGCCATGAAATGGGCATAAATGATCTCAAGCTGAGCCTGCTCCGCGTAGCGACCGAAAGGAAAACGGGCTTCCAGGCGCTGCAGCGTTTCGATGGCGACCGAGTAGTTCCCCGATCGGAGGCTCCGCTGAGCGTTCCGATAAAGGATCTGCTCAGTGGTGTTCATGTCCTCCTGTTCAAAGTCCTTCTTGTCCTTTTCCTTTCCGATGAAAGGGATCGAAGAGCAGGCGCTGAGGCCGAGCACCAGGCTCAAGCTCAGCAGCGCGGGAAACAGGGTCCCCAGGCGGCGGCGGAGAGACCTCCGGTGCCGCGTTGCCTGCCGACCGCTGATGGCAGCACAGGCTTTTTTCCAGTTTAGTGCGGGCATGTTCTTGGGCGCATCGTGGTGGGGGTCACGTCGGTTGCTGGTGCCCGGGCCGGGCATAAGGTCTTAACCTCGGATGGGCGCGAGCGGAGAAAATTTTCGCTAATTTAACCATTTAGCGTACCGTTGCAACTCTCCTTAGGACAGAAACCGGTGTCGGAAAGACTCATACGAGAGCTTGAAGTGCCGCCTGCACTCGGCGGAGAACGGGCCGATCGGGCCGCCGCCCAGCTCTTCGATGAGTTCTCCCGGGCGGTGCTGTCGCGTTGGATCAATGAGGGGGCGCTGACCGTCGACGGCAGCACCGTGAAACCCCGGCACCGGCTCCTTGGCGGCGAAGTACTTCGGCTTGACGCGGACCTTGATGCCGGCGAGGACTGGGCCAGCGCGCAGCCGGTCGCCTTTGAAGTGGTCCATGAGGATGAAGACGTCCTTGTGATCCACAAACCCGCCGGTCTGGTGGTACATCCCGGGGCGGGTAATGCCGATGGCACACTGGTTAATGGGCTCCTCGCCCATCGCCGGGAGCTCACGCGGCTGCCCCGAGCGGGCATCGTCCATCGGCTGGATAAACATACGAGCGGTCTGATGGTTGTGGCAGCTTCCCTGCCGGCGCACGCGCAGCTCGTCCGTGATCTCGAGGCACGGACCGTTGAACGTCGCTATCTGGCGATCACCGAAGGTCGCATGGTCGGGGGACGTGATATCGACGCGCCGATCGGCCGCGACGCTCAGGTTCGGACCCGCCAGCAGGTCCGGGACGATGGCAAACCGGCTCAAACGCGCGTCCGCGTGCGAGCCCGCTACCGGGTCCACACGCTCATTGAGGCGGCGCTCCAGACCGGCCGTACCCACCAGATTCGCGTGCACCTTTCGAGCATTGGCTACCCGCTCGTGGGCGACAAACGCTACGGTGCTCGCGGGCGGTTGCCGCCCGGCGCCGATGCGGTCCTCATCGACTGCCTGCAGCAGTTTCCCCGCCAGGCGCTGCACGCCTGGCGGCTGGCCTTCACTCATCCCACCAGCGGTGAGTTCCTGACTTTTGAGACCGAGCTACCTGCTGACATGAGACTGCTCAGAACCCGTCTGGAAGAAGATGCGGAGACACATGGTGAGTCCTGAAGATGAGCCCCCTGCAGCTGCGACGAGTTCCGTAGCCTGGCTTGAGGCCCGCTGGCCGCTGGCGCATCGGATCCGGGTGGTAACGACTCTGCGTCAAGGGGGAACGAGCACCGGGGTTTATCAGGGGTTCAATCTCGCCACCCATGTTGGTGACGACCCAAAGGCGGTAGCTGACAACCGGCGCCAGCTACAGGCGCTGCTGGGTGACTTACCGGTGCAGTGGCTCGAGCAGGTACACGGCACAGAGATTGTTGCCGCGAGGCCTGGGGAGGTGCCCGAGGCAGATGGCGCCTGGACCGATCAGCCAGGGGTGGTGCTCGCGATCCTTACGGCCGACTGCCTGCCGGTGATTCTCGCGGATGCCGAGGGCCAGGCCCTGGCCGCGGTGCACGGTGGCTGGCGCGGGCTTGTGGGTGGCGTGCTGGAAGCCGCCGTACAAAGCCTGCCCACTGCGCCGACGCATGCCTGGCTGGGGCCTGCGATCGGGCCCGAGCACTATGAGGTCGGCCCGGAAGTGCTGAGCGCTGTTCGTGAGCTCGGTTTTGCAGATGCGGGACTGATCAGGATGGGCGATCAATCAGGCGATCAATCGGGAAAGGGCACTCTGGACCTGTTTACACTCGCAGAACGGAAGCTCAGAGCGCTCGGTGTGACGTCGATTCACGGTGAGCGGTGGAGTACCTGGGATACAACTCGCTTCTATTCCTATCGGCGTGAAGGCCAGACC
The DNA here is from genome assembly GCA_039180365.1 of Pseudomonadota bacterium. Classification (GTDB taxonomy): domain Bacteria; phylum Pseudomonadota; class Gammaproteobacteria; order Pseudomonadales; family Azotimanducaceae; genus SZUA-309. Next base: position 927 of record JBCDDI010000070.1, on the reverse strand, counting down.
GGGCGCATGGCCACGCTGGCCTGGCTGTCGCCTGAGCGCAGGCGCTGACAGGCGGCAGTTAACTCAGCTCACACAGATCAGCTCACACAGAAGAGGGCGATGTTCTCCTGCGCCTTGCTGATTCGATCCTGGCGCTCATCCTCGCCCATGATCCGGTATTCACCGTCTGCGCCGCGAATGCGGATCCGGTCCTTTACGGTCAGGCGGTTCAGCACGTCGCGTGATTGCTGACAGTTCTCGGACTTGATGCGCGCGATCTCGTCCTGGCGAGCTTGTTCTGCGGCTTTGAGACCCTCAAGCATCTTTTCCTGCTCAGGCGACATTGACTCGCCGGTAGCAACGCTGGTGACGGGCGTTGGTGCAACCACGGCGTCGTCTGCGACCCGCGAACCACCACTTTCCGTGCTGATTGTCTCCACGTCGGCATCCTTGGGTTTCAGCTGCGTGTAGTTAACCACGCCATTCTCGTCGACCCAGCGGTACACCTCATCGGCGTTTGCCTGGCTGGTGAAGCCGAGCAGGAGGCCGGTGACGAGTATCGACAGCGGCCGGCGCAAGGTTGCGAGATGCCGGCGGAGCGTTTGGAGGCTGTCCATGATTCCTCAGGTCCTGGTTCTCAAGGTTCCCGCCCATTTTAGCTCGCGCTGTGCCGGGCGCGCAGGGTCAGTTGGACCGCTTTTTGATACCTGATTCTCACTTTCGTTGACATGTCGGGTGGGAAACCCAAGAATACCGGCCTTTTTGGTCAACCCCCCGACCAAAATTCCCGGAAATCAAGCAGTTAGATCGCGGAAGCAACCGCCAGGATCGACGCCGGGATTGGTTGGGACGACGACTGTCCAGCAACACCGGACGAGTAACAGTGGCAACGGAATCGAAAGAGAAAGCGACAGATACCGCAGGGGAACTGATCTCCGGCGGTGAAAT